>CAYWGM010000004.1:46643-53715 GCA_964457875.1 uncultured Eubacteriales bacterium
CAATATGCTGTTCACGGGCGATACGCTCTTTAGGGGATCGGTCGGCAGGACTGACCTCGGGCTCGGCAACCACACTCTCCTGATAAGATCGATAAAAGACAAGCTCTTGAACCTCAAGCCGGAAACCGTCATATACCCGGGTCACGGCCCATCATCCACCATCGGCGAAGAAAAGGCCGGGAATCCATTCATTCTGTGAATAGACTGTCCGAAAACCTACTAAAATAGCAGTTTAACGAACAGTCTGAGAAGCTCAGACCAAAACGATCCACTTTTAGTACATATGCTCGTAATAAGAATTATAATGATGGGGGAAATATATTTTTGTGCTATTGATTAAAATATCTAGTATTAGTCGCACTCAAGATGTAAAATCTGGTTTATATGCATTTTAAGATACATGATAAGCGGCATTTACTTGAGTATTTATGCACTATTAGGAATGTATGGTAACTATCCACTCCATTTGCGCGTCAGTGATGATCTCGTTCCATCCGTTTTCAGGGTCGCAGAAAATCAGGGGGCGCGTGCCCTCCGGATCATTATGCCTGTACCATAACATCTTCTTTTCGTTTTCAACAGGCCGCGCAGCCAGCTCCGCAACCCGCGCGGCAAGAAGGCTGAGTGTCTTTTTGTCTTTATCGCTGAAAATCATATGCGCAGAATTATCTGATGATGTGCTCAATGCTGCAACTGATTGGTCTATCATGGTTCCATCCCCTTTTTTATAGGTCTCATCATTTCATGCATGCTTTCATGTTTACTTCTCGATATCCGTCAAGAAGGCCAGCACCGCTTCCTCTTTTGTAGCCCATGAAGTGATCAGACGGATCACTGCATGATGGGGATCGATATCCTTGCGGACATTAAAAAGATAGTTTTGCTGCAGCAACGAAATCAATGGTTTTGGCAGTATCGGAAATATCTGGTTAGTTGACGAATGTGCCAGAAACGTGTAACCCGCTTTTTTGATTCCGTCCCTGAGCAAGCCTGCCATTCTATTCGCGTGCCTTGCGAGATCATAGTACAGATCGTCCCTGAAAAGCTCGATGAATTGTATGCCGATCAATCTTCCTTTGGCAAGGAGCGCACCCCTTTGACGCATATTGCGCTTAAACTCGTCCTTGAGCGAATCGCGGCAAATGACCAATGCCTCCCCTATTAGCGCACCGTTCTTTGTCGCGCCTATATAAAAAGCATCCGTAAGCGTTCCGAAATCCGAAAGCTGCAGGTCATTTTCCTCCGAGCATATCGCCGAACCCAATCTGGCGCCGTCTACATATAACAAGAGGTTGTTGCTCTTGCAGAAATCACTCAATTCGATTAACT
This sequence comes from uncultured Eubacteriales bacterium, assembly GCA_964457875.1. Taxonomy (GTDB): domain Bacteria; phylum Bacillota; class Clostridia; order Acetivibrionales; family CAYWGM01; genus CAYWGM01. The sequence goes on from CAYWGM010000004.1 coordinate 47,973, forward strand.
CATTTTTAAGATATATCGTTCCCACTTCGGTCGGATCGGTGATATATACCAGTCTGGGCTTTACCATATGTTCGCTGATGTGCTCGTCAAGCACCGTTTTAATGCAGGAAGGATTCAATTTGCCATCATTTACTTTAATTGAAATAACCTTATGTCCCGTTGCTTCAATGGCGCCGGCCTCAGGTCCCGATATATGCCCGGTATCGGCTGCGATTACAGCCTCATGAGGTCTCAGAAATACCGATAGCGCTGTGAGATTGGTTTGCGTGCCGCCTGAAAGCAGGTGGATATCTATATCATCACGTCCGATTCTTTTCTTAAGTAACTCAATGGCATCCGCCGTATAAATGTCTTTTCCATAACCCTCGCACTGCTCAAGGTTTGTTGCCGCCAAGGCCTCCAATATCCGCGGATGCGCCCCTTCGCTGTAATCATTCCTGAAACTGTACATTTTCATCACCTATTTTAAATCGCCTATTTCTATTTTAATATTTATAAAATACTGGCTGGGTCCACAGCATCGCCCCGTGCTCGCTTATTACCTGAACGCGCACATATGACTCATCTCCGGTAAATTCGTATTCCCCGCGCCCGTTATTCTGTTCGCTCAATACCCGCCCGTCCTTTCCGATGAACCTGTAGATGCTCTCTTTCACATAAGTATCCTTGCTTCTTGCCATGATCCTGATCTTCTTGCCGTCGCATTCGTATTCATTCAGAATAAGCCCCGTTGATATGTAGAAAGCGCCGTTGCGTATAGCTTCTTTTATGTCTTCCTGCTCTTTTGACAACGAATATATGACATTCCAAGCCCTTGCCATATCGAACCACCTATGGAAATCGTCGCTGCCGAACCCCCATACCTTCCTGCCCTGCGAAAGCAGATGGTCCCAGGCGTCGGTCGCCAGCCCCGTGCCGTTCAGCCTGAAGATGACGCCGTTATATATCTCTATTCCCGCATGCCCTTCAAGCGCATCAAGTTCCTCCCAGGGCCAATATTCCTTCTTCTGCCAGTTGGGGTGACAGATTATCGTGAATCCCCCCTGACGGCTGCACTCATCAATGACCTCCTGGTATGAACCGAGTATACGGTCTTTGGTACCAATACACAACACATGCGGTCCGATGGAATGCTCGAATCCATTGAGCAGCGTTATTTCATATTTTGCCTGCAGCTCTCTTACATCGGAATACAGGTCGTGGTTGGAGATAGTAAGGACATCGTATTTAGCCTCTTTATATGCGGCAACCACATCCTCAATTTCATGCACTCCGCATGTACCTTTACCGGTGCCGGCGTGCGTATGGAAATTGGCTCTGAGCCACTCCCCCCCGCCGGAATTCACCGCAGAATATGGATCGATGTGCATTCAGCTTCTGCCCTTTCCTTTATATCATAGTATTTATATCATAGTATCAATATCATAAACATTGCTCTATGCCATAACGTTACTCTGCGATATTATGGCGCAAAGCGCTTGAAACCGAGCCCGAAGAATTCATTGGGATTGTTGAAAAACCAGTCTGCCGCTATCTGCCTTGCCTCCCGCAGATTTATCCAGCCGCTTTCCACCATTTCAGACAAGGCACAAGCCGTATTATCCCTCGCAATACAAAGATATCCGATGGTCCATTCGACGTGACGGCAATCGCCGCCAAAAGCCATTAGCTTGGCATGGGGAACGGTCAATAACGCCCTTTTCATCAGCTCAACGCAGTACAACGGATCGATGCTCTGGACCCAACACAGATCCAGCCATACATTAGGGTAATTCTTCCCTAAGAATAGGTACTCGTCCATGTACGGCCAATTACCATGGAACAAATCGAACCGCACATCCTGATGCAGCTCCAGCGACGGTATCAACTTCACCGCATTTGCATTCCGGATATCATTCCGCACTCCTGCCAGATGCCCGGTGTGCAACTGTACCGGAATACCGTAATCCGCCGCCTGTCTCATAAAATAATTGAACAGCCAGTCATCCAGGACCCTAACCTCATCATCGCCGAATATCCTGCGGGGATCGCTCATTATAATTTCGCCAAATACCTTTTCCGCTTCGCCTCTGGAAGGATTGGAATAATCCAGTGTGCGCCTGTACGCTGATTGATCCTTTATGCATACGACCCCGAAACCAATGCTCTTCTTTAGGAGGCTGTCAAAGCCGGAAAGGTAATCATCAAGGCACGTGATGCGCCGATCGGTATATCCCTCAAGATTTGTAATATCCGCCTTGCTATTGATTTTATGGAATGGCGGCAGTGGAAAAGCAAATTTACACAGCTTTGAATATTTCGGCGCCGCTCCTTCAACAGCTTCTTTAGCTTCTTCCGCTTTTTCCACTTCAATAAATGGCTTGATATCAAATATGTCCACGATCATAGCTTTAATGCCGTGATCGTCCAGCAGCTTATCGCAATACGCCTGAGTACGCCCGGCAAGCTTCTTTTCCAGCGCCCTCACCTTTGCCGCATCCATATCGCTAATCTCATCTGTATCCTCCATATCCCAGCATTTCTTCAGTCCTATCTGCATCCCGCGGGCATATGCGGTCTTATCGGTCCTGCCGTAAAATTGCTTGAATATCCTGAACCTCTGTTCAAAAGAAAGGTTGTCATCCCCTTTGTGCCATATGTCGGTATAGATCGATAATACTTCCTTCTCAGCTTCGAAGGCTGCAGATTGTACATCCTGCCGTATATAACCGTTCATCAGGAAATTCAATATGTCATATTCCGGCTTAATAACACCTGTATAATGCTCATGCGTTTCGATAACCGGGACATTATCAAGAAATTCCCTTATCTCTGTGTAACTTTTGGTCTGATTCCTCATAATACTCACCTTATACTCACCTTTTTGTAAAATGCTAAGCTACAGAAAATACTATATATCTTTGGAAGCGTTAATTCAATATCTATCCCGTCATATTCAGCGGAGGACAAGTGGCATGGCCGCGTGCAGGCTACCAGGAAATCGGGACACGAGAGTGTTCAATTTTTCCAGTAAGGGACGCTATTGAACGAAATAATGAATTAATATACTAAATTTCATATATTTACCGCATAAATATTCATTTTTAACACCTTTTTCTTAGGAATTCCGTCCCAAAGTCGATATTTTGAACACCAAACCAGTCGACACAAAAGTGCGCCATATGTCAAAAGACATTATGCGATTGCGAATCGTACCTTATGCGATTGCGAATCGTACCTTATAGACTTGCCTGTAAAAATATCATTGCAGGAAATATCGGCATATTATATAATTAAGCATAGAATGAACATTCGTTATATGCTATAATGGCATTTAATAAAGACTTTGAGGGAAACATCACGGGAAGCATTATGGGAAATATGGAAGGAGGGTGGACAAACAATCATGCCGTACAAGACGCCGAAGCACATAGAAGAACGCAAAGAGGCCAAGAGGAAGCACATCATCAACGTTGCCATGAAGGTGTTTGCGCGCAGGGGTTACAACAACACGAACATGAAGGATATCCTCACCGAAGCCGATATCTCGGTGGGGTCGTTCTATTTCTATTTCAGCAGCAAGGATGAGCTATTCGAGACGCTGTTCGACGAGATGAACGCGATGTACCTGAACGTGATCAGCGATGCGCTCGAGAATATCTGCAGCAGCCCCGCCGAAAGCATCTGCCGGGCTATCACCCTCGCCCTGCGGTCGTTCCAGAAGAACAGGGAGCTTGCAAAAATAATGTTGATCGAGGCCGTCGGGCTCAACCCGCATTTCGAGCAGAAGCGCGCGGCCAACAACAAGAGGTTTTCGGGGATACTCGAGGAAATAATCGTGCAGCTGCAGGAAAAGGGGATAATCAATGTACCAAGCGCCAAGGTGGCTGCGGTATCGCTGATGGGTTCGGTATACACGCTGATTATAGACTGGCTCCAGGACGACAGTGACACCAATCCCGTCGGATACGCCTACCCGCTTACCGTCTACAACATGCAGGCGCTCAACATGAAATTCGAACCGGAAAAGGTGCGTCAGATCATTGAAGATATATTGAAACAGGATGAGAGATTTAAGGGAGAATAGTATATGTTAAAGAAAATCACAGGGTTCATCATCAGATATAGATGGTTCGTCATTCTATTCTGGGTATTGCTCGCGGCGGCGATATATCTTCTGACGCCCAATCTGACGGACGTGGCGAACAGCGACCAGACAAGCTTCCTTCCTGCCGATTCGTCGGCAGTCAAGGCAAACAGACTCGTCCAGGAACTCTTCCCCGACAAGGGTGGCAGGAGCAGCCTCGTCCTCATACTGAACAGGGAGGATGGTATTTCCGGCGAGGATACCGTATACGCCGGCAAGCTGGAGCAGTATCTCAAACAGAATAAATCGGCGTTCAGTATACAGGAAATAGTCTCGCCGTTCTCGGACGGTGTTAACAGTGTCAACGGCGCCAACGGTGCCGACAGCGGATTGGAAGACCAGATGATAAGCGAGGATAACAGCGTGGCGCTGATCAACATAAGCCTGACGGCGCCGGCATACACCGACACCGTCAACAAAGCGGTTGACCAAGTAAAAGGCATCGTCAAGACAGGCTCGTTCACGCTGGACGGAAAAGAGTACTCCCCGCCGGAAGGGCTCGGCATATACCTGACGGGCGATGCGACCATGAGCGCCGAAGAGCATGAAAGCATAAATAAGAGCATGGATCTGACAGTCAAGATTACCATCGCACTCATACTCGTTATCCTAGTGGCAATATACCGCACCCCTGTTGCCCCTATTCTGCCGCTTTTCACCATCGGGCTGTCATTCGCGATATCAAGGGGAATTATTGCGTACCTGACAAACTTCGGCTTTAAAGTATCCTCATTTACCGAAACGTTTCTCATCGCAGTGCTGTTCGGCGCCGGTACCGACTATTGCCTGCTGATAATTTCCAGGTTCAAGGAGGAATTGTCGAGAGGCGCAAACATGAAGGAAGCAAATGTAAAGGAAGCGAATGTGAAGCAAGCAAATGTAAAGGAAGCTCTGGTATCATCTATTCCCAATACCGGAGCGGCTGTGGTTTCAAGCGGCGGCACCGTGATAGTGGGATTCCTGTTTATGATCTTCGCTCAATTCGGGCTCTTCAGCACGACAGGCCCCAGCGTCGCGATAGGCGTCGCCGTCACAATCCTCGCCGTCCTGACGCTGACCCCGGCTCTGCTCTCTATCATCGGTCACAAGATTTTTTGGCCGTCCAAAAAACTTCACCCCCTAAAAGGCGACGTGCGCCACTCCTTCTGGGGCAGGTTGTCGGACACCGTAACAAGAAAGCCGGTCAGGTTCATATTGATAACTTTGGCGGCATTCATACCGTTCATAGTCCTCTCCACCACGATACAGCTGTCTTATGACCAGCTCAAAGAGATGCCTTCGTACACCGACTCTGTAAAAGGTTACGAATTATTGAAGCAAAATTTTGCACAGGGAGAGATCCTCCCCGTCAAAATCGTCATAAAGATTGGCCAAAGCGACCAAGAAGGCAAAAGTGACAAAAGTATGTGGGACGCAGATTCGCTGAAGACGGTCGACGAGTTGGCGGATAATCTGCTGAAGTTGGACGGCGTAGCAAAGGTAAGGACCGCCACGCGACCGCTCGGTGATAAACTGACCGGCGCAAGCTTGTCGGAACAGATCGGCATGCTCTCGGACGGGTTGGTCGATATCGGCAAGGCATTCGACCCGATAACTGCCGGATTGGAAAGCATGCAG
>CAYWGM010000005.1:0-2487 GCA_964457875.1 uncultured Eubacteriales bacterium
GCGCTTTCATTGCCCCAGATGATATACGGCACGTTATAGTAGTTGTAGAATCCTTCTTCGGCGCTCATATCGAAATCGATCCCCAGTTTCGCATATATGCTGTTGCCGTCGCCCATCCACGGGTTGTGATCCCCGAACAATATAAGGACGACAGGCTCTTCTTCCGACCTGAAATATTCCACCAGCTTTCTTAATTCCTGGTTCGTGCTGTGTATTCCGGAAAAATAATTGTTGAGGATATTGTATTCCTCTTCGGTGTAACCTTTGTCTTTTATATACTGCACGTCGGTCAGCTTGTGTGAAGGATACGGCCCGTGGTTCTGGTACGTTACGTTGAAGCTGAAGTACGGCTTTCCCGTTTTTTTATTGGCTTCGAATAACTTTTGGATTTGCGGGAAAAGTATGTCATCCTTGGCTATTTGCCCATTTGCAAGTTCCGAATAACAATCTTCAAAAAAGTAATAATTTTCAAAGCCCAGATATTCATTTACGTTCTTCCGATTGTAAAACCAGGCGTAGCAAGGATGGCTGCCCTCTACCGCATAGCCCTGTCCGGCCAGATACCGCACATATGAATTGGTATTGCTCCTGAAGTTCGTCAAGGATGTGTAACCGGTCAGGAAACACCTTTCGGTGTCGATGGTGCCGCCCGCGAAAACATTTGTCACCAGGCTCCCGGTATACGATTCCGCCTCGAGCTGACGCAGGTATCCGTACACATCTGTTTCGAACCCGATCTGCTTGAATTTCGAGAAATCGTTGTATGCCTCCAGCATGACGGATATGATGTTGACCTTCCTGCCGTCGGGAATATCGGAATGATCGTAGGCGTATAACCGCGTTTTGGCGGATTTTTCGTCGTATCCGGCAGGAGGCCGGTCGATGTTCGATTTGATGCTGTATATGAATGGGTATATGAAACCTTTTGAGATGTATACCTGCGTACCTGACCATTTGTTTATCAACGAATAATTCTGCGTCGACGCGTAGACGCCGCTGTCCATGTATACGCCGTTGAAGCAGAATATGCCGGTGAATATCAGTATGGCTGTCCCTGCCAATCTGATCCTGACCGACCTGATTTTTCCCCTGGCGAACAAAGATGCGGCGATGGTTCCGAGGATGCAGACGATTATTATGCCGATGATCTTCCAGCTCAGCCGGATATCGTATTCGCCGGCCATCCTCATGGATTCTGAAAGCAACGAGAGATCGGCTGCCAGCAACGGGTCGTTCCTGAACATCAGCTTGAAGTAATTTATCAACGTGAATGTCACCGTCACGGCGGATGTCACTAAGAAGCTGACCCAGACCCTGTTGGTAACAAAATATATCAGCAACATGCAGAATAACACCGGCAATATATTCAGCAGCGGCAATAATGGCGCTTTGAAATATGAGATGAACATCGGCATCCGGTAATACGCCGCGCCGAAATAAAGGCTTACAAGCCCGAGATAAATCCCGCCAAATAGAAGTGTGGAAAAGACGCAGATAATACCAACTGTCTTTTTATGCATTTTACGTTTTTTTTCAAACATCTTTATTATTCTAACATAGTATCTGCTTTAATAATATTTACATTTTGGAAACAATTAGTTAATAAATTCATCATATGATTTTATTCAGTCATCATGAATATGGCATATATGAGTAAATGGAGGGCTATGCTATGAGGATGCTCATACATGGGTTAAAAAGTCTCATCCGCCGGCCGGCAAAGACAGTCATGCTGTTTATAATCTTTTTTATCGTGTTCAATTTGGTTTTTGTGGGACTGATCATCCAAAACAGCATCTATGAGTCCAAGGAGTTTATACGCAATCAGATCGGCAGCGCGGTGGAGTACCGTATGGATTTTGAGTCGATGATGAGCGCGAACCGCACGTCCGAACGTAATTTCAGGCAGGCGCAGAATCTGACCCGTCCGCCGTCCCTTTCGTTGAGCGTCGCTGATAAGATTTCGAGAAATCATTATGTCAAAAGCTGCTTTATTTCTGAATCCGCCAATGTAAATTCCGATACGATAGACCCTGCGGAGACCCAGGAATCAGGGGGCGTATTCATGAGAGGCTTCGGCGACTTTATTCTGCAGGGGACCAATCGGACGCAACCTTTGGATTTTGTAATGGGAAATGTAAAAATGGCTGAAGGGAGCCCGCTCACTGATGCAAATGTCAATAATGGAGACAATGTGATCCTTGTCTCAAAAGATGTCGCGGGGACGAACGATCTTAGGATAGGCGACACTGTCAGTCTCGCGAGGGTTACGATACAGCAGATGAGGCGCGAGACCAGCCAGTCCGATGCGTCGGTTACAACCGCCGAATCCGATAATTACGAGATAATCGGCATTTATGAGGCTGTAAAAAATGATTTCAACATTAACACTATATTTGCCTCAAATGTTGTTGTAAATGAGATAAACGGCACAAGCGGGTCTGATGATACAAATGCAAGTATAGTTTTCCTGCTTGACAGCCCCAA
>CAYWGM010000005.1:2587-4212 GCA_964457875.1 uncultured Eubacteriales bacterium
CTGGAAATGCTGGTCATCGCCGTATTAGCCTTCGGTATTTCCGTCGGCTCGAGCAATCTTGCATCAAGAGCGGTGAGCAATTGGATCGTTGAAAACCAGTTGCTTTCGCAGGATAGTCTTATCGCCGATACGGCTGCTGATACAAACATGCCTTTTGCAGTTAGGATAGGGGGATCCTTCCAGGCAAGCGGCTCTATATATGGCGATGTTGATATGCAGAGTGTCGCGGAAGAGTTCAATGTTTCCCTGAATGCTTCTGTCATGCTCCAGCTGTTGTTTGCGAGCATCCTGATAGTTATCATAGGCTCGAATACCCCGCTTGTCATTATTATGCGCTATAAGCCCAAGAGGATATTGCAGGATTATTGAAAGAACGAATGGAGGATTGGCATATGGACGACCGGCAATTAAATGAAGTATTTTTTCAACTTGAAAACATCGACTACGCTTATGTGGATGGCAACAGGAAGCGAATAATCCTGGATAAATTAAGTTATGATTTTGAGAAAGGACGGTTCTATACCATCGTCGGGCCATCAGGAAGCGGAAAGTCCACGCTCCTTGCGGTTGCTTGCGCTCTGGACCAACCGGAAAACGGTATCGTGAAGTTTCAGGGCAAAGACATCAGGGCTATGGGATATACGCAGTTCCGCCGCAACAATATTGCGATCGTGTTTCAGAAATACAACCTGATTGATTATTTGACGGGCGTGGAGAATGTGGAAGCGGATATGATGATAGTCAACAAAAAACTGCCGGGTAATAAAAGAGAAATCGCATATAAGATATTGGATAAGGTAGGGATCGTAAGCACCAAAGCCGATCGCATAGTGACCACACTGTCCGGAGGGGAGCAGCAGCGTGTGGCGATTGCCCGCGCATTGGCCAAGGACGTGGACCTCATCCTTGGGGATGAGCCGACAGGCGCACTGGATACGGCGACGGCGCAGGAAATCATCAGCCTGTTTAAAACGCTTGCATACGAATATGGCAAGACCATCATCATCGCTACTCATTCAGATGATATCGCCAATCAGAGCGACATCATCCTGAGGCTGAAAGATGGGAAATTGGCGCCTGTAAATATAGATGTGGCTTAAAGATGTGGCTTAAAGATGTGGCTTAAAGAAGGGGTATTGACGAATGCCGGAAAATAAGAGTTTTTTGGAAAGCATATCCGACGGCGGCAAACCTGAGAGCTTCAGCGGCGAGAAATTCGTAGAAGCCAGGAACAGCGGGCGTAACATGAAGATCATAATCGCCGCGGTAATCATCGTCGCGTTGATTGCCGGGTATTTCGGAATCAGCGGTCTGATGAACAAAGTGGAAGTGCCCGAACTTGTCGGAAAGACTTTGATAGAGGTGTCGGAATGGGCCCAGAGAAATAAAATCGTCCTTTACACGAAAAGCGTCTATAGCTTTAATGATGAAGAAGGTACGATCCTGAATCAGGATATTGCTGCCGGGATGTCCGTCGACAGGAATTCGGCTATTTCGCTGCAGGTGTCGGGCGGTCCCGATCCCGAGGAGACCGTCGAATTTCCCGACATAAAGAACATGCTTGCCGGCGCGATAGAAGAGTGGATCGATGCCAACAAACTGACCGGCGCAAAACTGGAGGCCGC
>CAYWGM010000005.1:4312-6501 GCA_964457875.1 uncultured Eubacteriales bacterium
AGCGTGATATCCCAGAGTGTGAAAAAAAGCGCTGAGATCAAGAGGACAGATGGGGTGACGGTAGTGGTCTCGCTGGGCAAGCCAGTGAAGGTGCCTGATTTCTCATCGATGACGAAGGATGAGGCCAATTCATGGGCAAGGTCGAACAACGTGTCGGTCACCCTTTTGGAGAAATTCTCGAACTCCAGCGGCAAAGGCAGTTTCATAAGCCAGAGTGCAGCCCCCTGGAGCAGCATGAAAGAGGGCGATGAAATCAAGGTTTGTTATTCGCTGGGCAAGGTCGACGTAGCGAGTTTTATCGGCAGGACGAAACTTGATATACTCAGCTGGCAATACGATGTGAATTCAAAAGGCGCCGGCATCGTCGTCAATTTCTCCGAGGCGTACGGTGAAAAAGGGACTGCAGGCAAAATCATAAGCCAGTCGGTAAAAAACGATTATGTCAGTACGGGAACCTCAATCAGCATTGTCGTTTCAAAAGGGATGAGACTCCTTACGCCTGATTTTTCAGGTCTGACCGAAGCCGAGTGCGTTAATAGCGGCAAAGATGCCGGATTGTCAGTTTTATTTGATTACCAGTACAGTAATAGTATCGCAAAAGGATGCGCCGTCAGCCAGATTCCGGCTAAAGATACTGTAATCACAGATGCGGATACCGTCATTGTCGTCATTGCGCTATCCAGGCCGGGCGCGGGTACGGTCGCCGTGGCGGATTTCTCATCGATGAAGGCCGGCGCAATATCCCAGTGGGGAATTGATAACGGGATTCAGGTATTCCTTGTAGAAAACTATAACAATTTCATCCCGGCAGGGGGTATAATATCGCAGAGTGTCGCCAAAAATATGCTGATAAATAAGACAGACAGCATTATTGTGAATATATCAAAAGGACCGCCTCCCGCGTCCGCAGTCATCCCCAGCTTATCGGCAATGTCGAGGGACGAGGCCAATGCATGGGCGAGGTCGTGCGACGTTGCCCTCACGATTTTGGAGAAATATTCGAATGGCTATGCTAAAGGTGCTTTGTATGGCCAGACCATTCCGGCGGGCGGCATCGTCTATGCCGGCGGTACGGTCAAAGTATACTATTCTTTGGGCAAAGTCGATGTCGGCAGCTTTATAGGTAAAACCAGGATCGACGTCATGAATTGGCAAGGCACCGTGAATGAAAAGGGTGCGGGTATCATTCTCGGCTTTACAGAAGGTTTTGGAGCTAAAGGGACTGCCGGTAAGATAATCGGTCAATCGGTGGTCAACGAATTCGTAGATACGGGAAGTACGATTAATGTTGTGATTTCTAAAGGGATGAAGATAGTGACGCCCGATTTCGACGGGAAGACCGAGACAGAATGCGGTGACATCTGTGAAGGCCTCGGTTTGGCAGTTGTGTTTGAATACGAGGATAGCGGCAGTGTGGCGGAAGGTCATGTGATAAGGCAATCCATTATCAAGGACACTATTATTACTGATGCTGACGCAATCATTATCACAATAGAAATATAAGATATCCTAACTTTAAATAACAAAGGAACCAGTTGTTTCCAATATTTCGAATGGCTGCAAGTCAGTTGCTGTAATTTCAAAAACATCTGACGAATGCAAAAAGATACACAACGGCCTGAAGCTGCATTTGCCTGAAATCTCGCTGATCACCGGCAGAGAGGAGCAGTATGCGGGGGGATTGGTCGTTGTTCCATCCTACCTTTCAAAAGGTCTTGAATTCGATGCCGTAATAATTGTCAATTGCGAAGAATTCAAGAATTCTGAAATTGATATAAAACTCCTGTATGTGGCAATGACAAGGTCGCTCCACAGGCTCTGCCTGCTCTATAACGCCGAAGGAGAGCTGATAAAAGGACTTAAGGACTCCTTTGAGCAAATGCAAACTCATTAAGTTTTGCATCCACTCCGATTATATAATTCCTTATTACCAATAAAGTCTTATCGTGCGCATCCAGTCGTTTATCAGTTTCTATCTTGTTTTTATCGACTTTTTCATTTAAAAGGCTGAGTCCTTCGGCAACAATTTTTATCTTATCTTCGATACTTTCAGCAATAATTCCCATATACCTCTTCGATTCGTCGAATTTCATATCGGTATATACTTTGGCTTCGGCGAACTTTTCATCGGTATGCGTCATGGCTTCGGCGAACTTTTCATCGGTATGCGTCATGGCTTCGGCGAACTT
>CAYWGM010000005.1:6601-52143 GCA_964457875.1 uncultured Eubacteriales bacterium
GCGTCATGGCTTCGGCGAACTTTTCATCGGTATGCGTCATGGCTTCGGCGAACTTTTCATCGGTATGCGTCATGGCTTCGGCGAACTTGGTATCAATATGACCGATGATCTTATCTAACTTTGTATCAAGTGCCTGGTTGATTATTTCAACTAATTCATTATTATTGTTATTCACTTTGTTCTCCATTCTGTGTTGACCTCCGAATTACACAAGCGATTTATGCAAATACAGTATATCTTACCTGTTAGTATTTTCCAAATGCCATCATAGGTTTTCTGCGCGGAATACTTCATTATTACTTTGATTATCTCATGATACATCAGTGGGAATATGGATATCTATTTTTTAAGATAATACTATTTGCATCAGGGTTATTAATGCTAAAATAAATGCGATTAAGTTTTCGTGAGCAGGCGAGAGCAAATAAATGATTCTGGAGCACCCGTTTAAGCCGATATTCGACAAAGATTCAAGGATATTGATTCTTGGTACTATGCCATCTGTCAAATCAAGGGAGTTGAACTTCTACTACTCTCATCCGCAGAACAGGTTCTGGCGGTGCCTGGCCGCCGTATTGCAGCAGGATGTGCCGCAGAGGTGGGAGGAGAAGATAGAATTCCTCCTTTCTAATAAGATTGCGCTCTGGGACGTCCTGCGCAGATGTGAAATATCAGGTTCGGATGATAATTCTATTAAAGACGCTGTCGTCAACGATATCGGAACCATTTTGTGCCGCAGTAGAATCGAAGCCATATTCGCAAACGGTTTAGCGGCGTACCGGCTTTATATGCGCAAATGCCTGCCTTCAACAAATCGGGAAATAATCCGCCTGCCTTCGACCAGTCCGGCCAACGCGCGATATACCTTTGAAAGGTTGTGCGCCGAGTGGGGCGTCATAAACTGGTATCTGCGTTAATACTATTATTCTTGGGAGTGGTATGCATATCAGGGATGAGCGGGAAGGTATGAGCGGGGACAGGAATGAGCGATAACCTGTATAAAAATGAAGACATTACTCTCATTGAATTATCAGACAGACTCCTGAATAAAGGGATCGTGGCGCTTGACAGCCCGACCGTCTCTATGGCCGATATCAACTTGATCCATGAGGGGCTGAAGCTCCTGGAATCAGCCATAGAGCTGTTGTATGAGGGAAACGATTATGGATTATAGACTATTATACCTCTACTGTATCACCGATAACGACAACGGATTCCGGCCTTTAAGGGAGGGTATCGGTGGCAGGAAGGCCGACTTTTGCATATTCGGTGACATCCGGGTGTGGTATGGTGAGATAGGCAGGACCTATGTAAAACGAAGCTTAGAAAATCTGAAGGCCCATAATGCGATATGCATGGACCTGATGGGATATTATAACGTATTACCATTTAAATTCGGCACTGTTGTTAACGGTGAGGGTAAGGTTCTTGATTTGGCCGAAAGGCTATATATACGTGTTAAAGAGGATCTTAACAGATTGACGGATAAGTATGAAGTCAGCGTCAGGATATTTGATAAGCAGGATGCGGCAATCCCTGCCGTCAGAGGGCCTGGCGCGTCAAATCCCGGCGCTCTGCCGCCGTCACGGGAATATCTTGTCCGACTTGTGAAATGGTATGATGATGCAAGACGCAAGAGATATGAGATAGAAAAGATGAAAGACGACTTGATGGAAATATTCGCTCCCATGTGCGACGAAAGCCGCATACCGGCTTATCGTGGCGGCAGGATGGTCGTGAACGGGGCATTTCTTATAAAAAAGTGCGATATAGATGAATTTGTGAAGCGATTCGATTCGTTCAGGGTGGAGCGGCCAGGATTTTCGTTTTTATTCAGCGGTCCGTGGCCTCCATATAATTTCATCGATGCAAACAATTGATGTAAGTATAGGGACGGAAGGCGGTTCTCAGGCCAATGGAACAGATATATAAATACAGGGAGGAAGATGTGCGCATCTTTAGCAAACAAGCAACCGAGCAGATGAAGATGGCGGCTTTGGCGGACGCCGGTGAGGAAAGTGCGGAACTTGGCCTGGCAAGGATGGCTGTCATGCTTATTGAAATCTGCAGGGCGTTTTTGGAGGAGCAGGCCGTTATCCGCATTGAGGAAGGATCATTCGACGATAGACGGATAGAAGCCCTTGGCAATGCGTTTCTGAAATTAGATGAGAAAATGAAGCAAATCAAGAAAGCATTCGGTTTGTGACAAAGGTCCTTATGTCAAAAATCCTATGTTAAAAAATCCTATTGCAATCATTATATGCATCCTGTATAATTCAATAAAATATTGATGAGAAGAGTTGAGCAGAGTTGAGAATAGCAGAGGTCCAGACGACTTATTTTCCGTCTCTTAAAGACGTATTGATGTTATCAGGAGAATACAACTTTATTCCTGTGTGTATGGAATTTCATGCCGACATGGAGACCCCTATCAGCATTTTTAAGAAAATCGGATGCGGTGCAGACAGTTTTTTACTGGAAAGTATTGAAGGCGGTGAGAAATGGGCAAGGTATTCCTTCATCGGAAGCAATCCCTGTCTCGTCATGGAGAGCTATGGCGCCGATACCGTTTTGACATACAGGGATGGCGGCAGTACCGGTCGTACAGGGAGCCCTTTTGAAATCGCAAGATCCCTTTTCGGTATGTACAGGTCGCCGAAGCTTGCCGGAATGCCGAGGTTCACAGGCGGGGCCGTCGGGTTCTTCGGGTATGACACCGTACGTTTCAACGAAAGGCTGGACTGCCTTCCTAGTGATGATTTGAATCTGCCCGACTGCCGTCTGTTGTTCATAGACGAATTGATTGTCTTTGACCACCTTAAGCAGAAGATCACGATCATCGTGAATATTGATGCTCCGGACAGGTATGACGCCGCCATAAAAAGGATCGACGCCATATATGAGCAGTTGCGGCAAAAGACGATCAATCCCGTAAAGAGGATAAGGATATGTCGTGATAATGCGTGCGCCGGTGCGCAGCCGGTATCTTTTGAAAGCAATACCACAAAAGACAGATATTGCAGCAATGTTGAAAAGGCCCTCGAATATATCAAAAACGGTGATATCTTTCAGGTGGTACTTTCCATGAGGCTGATGACCGATACCGAATGCGACGCGTTTCTTGTCTACAGGATGCTGCGTACCATCAATCCTTCGCCTTATATGTATTTTTTGAAATTCAACGATTTCACCATAGCCGGCTCCTCTCCTGAAATGCTGGTCAGAGTGACCGACGGCGCTGTTGAGACCAGGCCGATTGCGGGTACCAGGAAGAGAGGGCGTACAGCCGAAGAGGATGCTGCGCTTGAGAAGGAACTTCTTTCCGACAGCAAGGAGATAGCCGAGCATTCCATGCTTGTGGACCTTGCGAGAAATGATATCGGGAAGATATCGAAATACGGATCGGTGAATGTGGACAATGGTTTCTATGTCGAAAGGTATTCCCATGTGATGCATATCGTTTCAAATGTTGCGGGAGTGCTGCAGGACGGCCGGGATACCATCGATGCGTTGATCTCGACGCTTCCCGCCGGGACTCTATCCGGGGCGCCCAAGCCGAGGGCCATGGAGATCGTCAACGAGCTTGAAAGCACCAAAAGAGGGCCCTATGGCGGCGCGATATGCTATTTCGACTTCTCCGGCAATCTTGACAGCTGCATTACAATAAGGACTCTGCTGTTCAAAGACGGCAAGGCGTATATACAGGCCGGCGCAGGTATTGTCGCGGATTCGTCGCCGGATAACGAGTACAATGAGTGTATAAATAAGGCGGGAGCTCTGTTGAAATCCATAGAGGAGGCCGAACGTATCGATGATCATAATGATTGATAATTACGACTCTTTTACGTATAACTTGTATCAGTATATGGGCGAGATAAATCCGGATATCGAGGTATACCGCAACGATGCGATAACGGTCGAAGAGATCTCGCGCAAGGCCCCGTCGCATATAGTAATATCACCCGGTCCGGGGTATCCCGTGAATGCGGGTATCAGTATCGGTGTAATAAAAGGGCTGGGCTGCCGCATACCCGTTCTGGGCGTATGTCTCGGGCACCAGGCCATAGGCGAGGCTTACGGCGGAAAGGTGGTCCATGCGCGCGAACTCATGCACGGCAAGGCTTCGGAGATTGATATCGACAGCAATTGCGAGCTTTTCAGGTCGCTCCCGAAAAGGATAACCGGCGGGCGCTACCATTCCCTCATAGTCGATCCGGATACCCTGCCCGTGGAACTGATAGTGACTGCGAGTTCTTCGCTTGGAGAAATAATGGGGCTCAGGCACAGGCATTACCCCGTTTATGGCATACAGTTTCATCCTGAATCCATATTAACACCTTGTGGTAAGGATATCCTGAGAAATTTCTTAAAGGTAAGCGGGTAGAGAGGAGATGAGTGTATCCTATGATAAAAGAGGCATTAAAAGAGGCATTAAAAAAGATTGTTGATGGTGCAGACCTCGACCGGCAGGAGATGAAGGATGCAATAGGCTGCATTATGGACGGTTCTGCGTCTCCGGCGCAGATAGGCGGCTTTTTGGCCGCATTGAAGATGAAAGGCGAGACGGCGGATGAGATAACCGGATGCGTAAACGCTATGTCGGAGAGGGCCGTGAAGATTTCGCCGAAGGTGGATTACTGCATCGATACGTGCGGTACCGGCGGCGACGGCGCCAATACGTTCAATATATCCACAGCGGCGGCCATAGTCGCCGCGGCGGGAGGCGTACATGTCGCAAAGCACGGCAACAGGTCGGCTTCGGGCCGATGCGGCAGCGCCGATGTATTGGAGGCATTGGGCGTGGAGATAGGTCTTCCGCCGGTTCAGGTGGAAGAATGCATCGAACATGTGGGTATCGGCTTTCTTTTTGCGCCGCTGTTTCATACGTCCATGAAATATGCCGCAGGGCCGAGGAAAGAACTTGGATTTAGATCGATTTTCAATATCGTGGGGCCTCTTACCAATCCTGCCGGGGCGAAAGGGCAGCTTATAGGCGTTTTTGATGCCGCGACCGCCGAAAAGATGGTCAACGTCCTGAAACAGCTCGGATCGGGCAGGGCGATGGTGATCCATGGTATGGACGGAATGGATGAGTTAACCGTCACTTCTCCGACGATGGTATATGAGCTTGATAAAGGTGAAATACGCAAGTACGATGTATCGCCGCATGATTTCGGGCTTGAGCCGTCTCCGGGCGAAAGCCTGGCGGGAGGCGGAGCCGATACGAACGCCGGGATAATCAGGGCGCTTTTTAATGGTGAAAGAAGCCCGCGCAGGGATGTCCTGCTCCTTAATGCCGCCGCTGCGCTGTATATAGGCGGTAAAGCCGGAAGTCTCCGCGAAGGATTTGGTATGGCCGGCGATTTGATAGACTCCGGTCTGGCGGCTAAAAAACTCCATGATTTTATCTCTTTTACAAAAAGGGGATTGGAATCGCATGTTTCTGCAAAAGATAGTTGATTACAAAAGAAAACAGATTGAAGACGGGAAGAAATCAAGACCTCTCAAAGAATTGCTGGATATGTACGAGGGAGATGGCATGACCCGTCGTGATCCGGCGGCAGGTATCGAGCGTTCTATAAGAGAAGACGCCCGAAAAAGGCGGGCTGCCGGTGATGATCCGGGTCCTGCGATAATCGGCGAGATCAAAAAGGCGTCGCCTTCAGCAGGGCTGATAAGGGATGATTTCGATCCGGCGGCGATTGCCGCGGAATATTCGGAATCAGGGGTCTGCGCGGTCTCGGTGCTTACCGAGGAAGGGTTTTTTTTAGGCCATGCGGACCACCTGAAGGTGGTCAAGTCCTGCTGCAGGCTGCCTGTACTCAGAAAAGACTTTATAATAGATATCTGGCAGATATATGAATCCGGATACATCGGCGCCGATGCCGTACTTCTGATCACGTCCATTTTGAGTGATGCGGAGCTTGAGACATTCCAGAAGACCGCATGGAGCCTTGGGATGGATTGTCTGGTCGAGGCGCATGACCTGACGGATGTCAAGAGGGCCATACAGGCTGGCGCAAGGATAATCGGCATCAACAATCGTAATCTGGCTACTTTCGCCGTCGATATGGACACTACTGGAAAACTGCTGCCTTTAATACCTGAAGGCATTATCACTGTCGGGGAAAGCGGTATAAGGACAGCCGGCGATTATTCGTATATGAAACACGTCGGAGTTGACGCGGTACTGATCGGCGAAACGCTGATGAGGTCGGGATCAATTAAGGATGGTATTTCAGAACTGAGATCGGCCCATTATGATCAGAGTTAAGATATGCGGCATCAGAAGTGAAGAGGATGTAATGATACTGAACCGGCATATGCCGGATTATGCCGGATTCGTATTTGCCGCCGGCAAAAGGTCGGTATCGCCTGGCCGGGCTGCCCGTCTCATAAACATGCTTGATGCGCGTATCAGGACAGTAGGCGTATTCGTGAACAGCGATCTGCCCGATGTCGTGGATATATCGCGGCAGTGCGGTCTTGATGTGGTCCAGCTCCATGGCGAAGAGACGCCGGAATACGTTTGCGCTCTTAAGCGGGCGATGGGCGGCCGTGAATATTGGAAGGCATTCAGAATATCCGGGGAAGACTCTTTTGCTGATGTCAGGTTGTTCTCAGCAACAGCCGCTGTCGATGCTATCGTACTCGATTCATATTGCGAAGGCTGTCATGGCGGGAGCGGGAAAACCTTCGACTGGGGCCTTGCGGCGAACCAGACACGTCAAGGGACTGCAGCAGACTGTAAAATAGTCCTTGCAGGCGGTTTGAATCCGGTAAACGTAGGCGGGGCGATACGTTCGATCGGGCCGTTTTGCCCGTATGCGGTGGACGTCAGCAGCGGTGTGGAGATTGATGGCCGTAAGGATGAATGTAAAATAATGGATTTCATTGTTTCGGTAAGGGAGGGTGCTTTTTTTGGAAATGACGCATAGACAGCATTTATTACGGGGACGGTTCGGGGAATTCGGGGGTATGTATGTCCCTGAGACACTGATGGGCGCCCTGAATGAACTTGATGAAAAATACCGTGAATTGAAGGATGATCCGGTTTTCCAAAGCGAACTGGACTTCTGTTATAAGCATTATGCCGGAAGGCCTTCACCCTTATACTTCGCTGAAAAGATGACCGATGACGCCGGCGGGGCAAAGATATATCTTAAACGTGAAGACCTCAACCATACCGGTTCGCATAAGATAAATAATGTACTGGGGCAGGCCCTGCTGGCAAAAAGGATGGGCAAAAAGAGGGTCATCGCAGAGACCGGCGCGGGTCAGCATGGAGTAGCTGCCGCGACTGCCGCCGCCCTCTTCGGGATGGAGTGCGAAGTGTTCATGGGAAAAGAGGACATGGACAGGCAGTCTCTCAACGTGTTCCGGATGAACCTGCTCGGGGCGTCGGTCAGGCCTGTGCACGGCGGAACGACCACATTGAAGGACGCTACCAGCGAGGCGTTGAGGGATTGGGCCGCCAATATAGGCGACACATATTACATGATCGGTTCTGTGGTAGGGCCTCACCCGTACCCGGGTATGGTCAGGGACTTTCAGAGCATCATTGGCAGAGAGGCCAGGCAACAGATACTCGATACCGAAGGCAGGTGTCCTGATTTCCTCATAGCATGCGTCGGCGGCGGCAGTAATGCGATCGGACTGTTCTGGCCGTTCCTGGATTCGGCCGGCACCGCGTTCATCGGCGTTGAAGCCGGAGGGTACGGGATTGAGACCGGAAGGCATGCTGCATCCATTACAAAAGGGCGTCCCGGGGTCTTTCATGGGATGAAGTCATACTTTCTTCAGGATGATGACGGGCAGATAAGCCCCATCCATTCGATTTCGGCAGGACTGGACTATCCCGGCGTCGGCCCCGAACACGCATATCTCCATAAAACCGGCAGGGCTTCATATGTTTCGGTAACCGATTCGGAAGCAGTCGATGCGTTTAAATACCTTGCCGTGACCGAAGGCATAATTCCTGCGCTCGAAAGCGCACACGCGGTGGCTTACGCCAAACAACTGGCGTCCGGGCTGCCTAAAGACAAAATAATGATCGTGAACCTGTCCGGGAGGGGAGACAAGGATGTCGGCCTCATACGGGAGATGACGGGAGGCGTGACATGAACACTTACGGCTGTATTGGCACAAACAGGATAGACGCTGTTTTTGAGAATCTGAAGAAAGATAACAGAAAGGCGCTGATCGCGTTTATAATGTCAGGTGATCCGGATATCGCCGTGTCTGAACAGGTGGCTGCCGAGTTGTGCAGATGTGGCGCCGACATTATCGAACTCGGGATACCGTTCTCCGATCCTGTCGCCGAAGGACCGGTCATTCAGGCATCAAGCTCAAGAGCGCTTCAAAAAGGCGTCCGGTCGGGCGATGTCATGGCGATGGCGGGCAGGCTTCGTCACAAGACCGATACACCCATCGTATTCCTCACATATTTTAATCCGGTCATGCAATACGGGGTCGGACGTTTTTGCCGCGATTGCGCCTCGAATGGCGTCGATGGGCTGATCATACCCGATCTTCCATATGAAGAAAGGCATGAGATTGAAAATCCTGCATCGGATTGCGGCCTGCATGTGATTACACTGGTGACACCGGCGTCTGGCGAAGAAAGGATCAAAAACGTGGTTGCGGGTGCGAAAGGGTTCATTTATTGTGTGTCATCATTGGGCGTAACCGGTGAACGAAAGCAATTCAATACCGATTTCGCGGGCTTTACGGCATTGATCGGCAGGTATGCGGATGTCCCGAAGGCGGTGGGGTTTGGCATATCCGATGAGAATCAGGCAAGGGACTTGAAAAAATACTTCGACGGCGTTATCATTGGCAGTGCGATAGTGAAGATAATCGGATCAGGATACGATACCACTACTATTGTAAAAAAATCCGGCGAATTCATAGTGGGAATCCGTAAAGCCTTGGATTCATCAGAACCGTGAGATCCGCGCCAGAGGACTGATATATGCCTCAGAACAAGTATTTGATAAGGGAAATCGAGACTGATAAAAATGCAGTCGAGTTATTCCAGTGTCTATCTGAAGGAAGACACGGCATATTGCTCGATAGTTCGCTGGTAGACGGCGATTCCGGGCGTTATTCCATCATCTTGTCCGACCCGTTCATCCTGTTCGCTTCAAAGGGCGGTAAGGCCGAGGTCACTGACGTCGGCGCCGCTGAAACAAGAAGGATTGAATGTGATCCTGTTGCCTGTCTTAAAAATCTGATAAATGAATATAACATCGGATATGCCGGGGAATTGCCTTTCATCAGCGGTGCGGCAGGCTATTTTTCATATGAGCTGTGGCGTATGCTGATTGGCGGCAAGAATGCCGCTTCCGGTCCGGTACCTTGCAGGGATGACCTTGAGCTGCCGGAAATCATGCTCGGTTTTTATGACAGTTCGGTGACCGTCGATCATTTTACCGGCAAGGTATATATCGCCGCATCTGATTGCCATGGCGCCTCCGGAGGTAACTGTTGCGAAGACAGGGTAGAGCGCATCGCACAAATCATCGCGAATGGCAGTGCCGGCGGTTGCTGCGGTCACGGCAAAACCGCTTCCGTATTGCAATCCAATTTTACATACGACTCTTACCGCAGTATGGTGTCGAAGGCCAAAGAATATATAAGGGATGGGGACATCTACCAGGTGAACCTGTCCCAGCGCTTTTCGGTCAGGCTTGACGAGGAGCCGTTCCGGGTATATAAAAGACTTAGGGATGTCAGTCCCGCCCCATTCGCTGCATTTCTGGATTTTGAGGGGATCAAGGTGCTTAGCAGTTCACCTGAGAGGTTCATGAAGATCAACCGTGGGATTGCTGAAACAAGGCCGATTAAGGGCACACGCCCTCGTGGGACGTGTCCGGACGAGGATGCCGCATATGCCCGCGAACTTATGGCCAGTATTAAAGACAGGGCTGAGCATATAATGATCGTAGACCTGGAGAGGAACGACCTGGGACGATTTTGTAACATAGGTTCGGTTAAAGTTGACAGGCTGCTTTCTCTTGAAAAGTATTCAAATGTGTTTCATCTTGTATCTACCGTTACAGGATCCATAAAAGACGGTTCCGATATCATCGATTGCATCATGTCCGCATTTCCGGGCGGCTCGATAACCGGGGCGCCCAAGATCAGATCCATGGAGATAATTGAGGAACTCGAGCCTGTGGATCGGAACGTGTATACGGGTTCGATAGGCTATATCGGCTTCAACCGCACATGTGACCTCAATATCGCTATCAGGACGGTGGTTATCAAGGACCATACGGCATATTATCATGTTGGCGGCGGTATCGTATGGGACTCGACGCCGGAAGAAGAGTATCAGGAATCCATGGATAAGGGCAGCGGCATGATGAAGGCGCTTTGTTGCGTATGATGCAGATGAGGATCGACCCTGAATGCATTGATTCACGCGATCATGCCGTCCTTTATGGCTTCAGCCTGTTTGAAACGTTCTATATAAATCACTGCGGTTCGGTTTTGCTGTTTGACATGCATATCGACCGTATCACCGATTCCATGGCATATTTTGGTTTTTGCAGGGACGTCCCTGGTTTTGCGTCTGCCGTCGCCGGCCATATTGCGCACAATCAGCTGAAGGATATGGTATTGAGGGTCACAGTCACTTACGGCGATCCTTGCCGGCAGATCCCGCCTTCGATCCTGTTTTCAGAAAGGCCTATGCCATACTCCGCCGCCGACTATGTGAAGGGATATGCCCTTGGGCAATCCGCTCCGAAGCGGCCGTCGGCCTCTCCGGTGCTGATGCACAAGACATCGAACAGGATGGAGAATATCATTGCCGAGAGGGAGGCACGGCGCAAATCATGCGACGATGCAATATTCCTTAACTCCGAAGGGGAGATAACCGAGACCTGTAAAAGCAACCTTTTTTTTGTGAAGGGCGGAGTCATATTTACTCCTGCCGCGGAATGCGGATTATTGCCCGGAATAACAAGGGCCTGGGTGATGCGCGAATCCGTGCGCACAGGTATCAAATGCGTTGAAGGGCATTATAATATGGATGATTTATCAAATTCCGACGAGATATTCATCACAAATTCGGTCATGGGAGTCATGCCGGTGACCTCCATCTGCGGGACAGCCAGAGCGTCGGTCGAGCAGGGAGGCATAACCGTTGCACTCATGAGGGAATATCGGACGGCAGTCCGGTTTGCACGGCGTAAAAAATCCTGAAAAACACGATCAAAAAGTATTGACAGAAATGACCAATTTGCTTAAACTATTTTTAGCACTCATTATGTGCGAGTGCTAACAAAAAACGGAGGTAGATGGAAAATGTCTGCAAAATTGATAATCTTCGATGAAGAAGCGAGGAAGTCCATTGAAAAAGGCGTCAATAAGCTCGCCGATACCGTAAAGGTAACGCTCGGGCCAAAAGGAAGAAACGTCGTGCTTGAAAAGAAATTCGGATCACCTGCTGTCGTCAATGACGGTGTCACAATAGCCAAGGAAATTGAGCTTGAAGAGCCGTTTGCGAATATGGGCGCGCAACTTCTCAGAGAAGTGGCGAGTAAGACCAACGATGTGGCAGGCGACGGTACGACGACCGCTACGCTGCTGGCTCAGGCCATTGTGCGCGAAGGCATCAGGAATGTGGCTTCAGGCGCAAATCCCATGGCTCTCAAAAAGGGAATCGAAAAGGCTGTGGAGAATGTTGTGGAGACACTCAAACGCAACAGTCAGAAGATAAGGGGCAAAGAAGATATGGCCTTTGTCGGTTCGATATCATCGAGCGATGAGAAGATCGGTTCTCTTATCGCGGACGCTATGGAGAAAGTTACGAGTGAGGGCGTAATAACGATCGAGGAATCAAAGACATCGGATACTTATATTGATATAGTAGAAGGGATGCAGTTTGACAGAGGGTATATCTCGGCATACATGATAACCGATGGGGAAAAGATGGAAGCCGTGTTGGAGAATCCGCTCATCCTTATAACAGATAAAAAGATCAGCAATGTCCAGGATCTCCTGCCTGCTCTTGAAATAGTGGTGAAGGAAGGCGGGAAGCTCCTGATCGTTGCCGAGGACGTGGAAGGCGAAGCGCTGTCGACCATCGTCGTGAACAAATTGAGGGGAACGGTTGCATGTGTTGCAGTCAAGGCTCCGGGTTTCGGAGACAGACGCAAGGAGATGCTCCAGGATATCGCGATCCTAACCGGGGGACAGGTCGTTTCCGAAGAAACCGGAATGGCGTTGAAGGATATGAAGGCCGCATGGTTCGGGCGCGCCAAATCAGTCAAGGTGCAAAAGGAGAACACCATCATAGTCAGCGGCGCCGGAAGCCAGAAGAACATCAAGGACAGGATCGAATCGATAAAGAAACAGATCGATTTGACAACCTCCAGCTATGATAAGGAAAAGCTCAACGAAAGGCTTGCCAAACTTGCGGGCGGAGTTGCTGTCGTAAAAGTGGGCGCTGCCACCGAATCGGAAATGAAAGAGAAGAAGCTCAGGGTGGAAGACGCGCTCAACGCGACCAAAGCAGCGGTTGAGGAAGGAATCATACCCGGTGGCGGCGTGGCGTACATCAATTGTATACCCGATCTGATCAAGTTTGTTGATACACTAAGCGGCGATGAAAGAACCGGAGCCATGATCATAGCCAAGTCCCTTGAGGAGCCGCTGTGGCAGATAGCTATGAATGCAGGCGTTGAAGGCTCTGTAGTCGTCGACAAGGTAAAGGGCAGTGAAAAAGGTATCGGATTTGACGCCTTAAAAGAAGAATACTCAGATATGATCAAGTCGGGAATCATCGATCCGACGAAGGTCACAAGGTCTGCAATACAGAATGCGGCTTCAGTTGCCGCCATGTTGCTGACGACAGAAGCAGGCGTCGCCGATAAGCCGGAGAAAAAGAAGGCCCCGCAGATGCCTCCGAATTACGATGGTGATTATTAAACCGTAACAAAAGACCTGTTAAGTGTATTCGTGGCTGCAGGTATACTGCAGCCACTTTTGGCTTTTAGCATATTTCTCCATGCACCGGTCGGTATCAGTCGCATCTCCTCGTAAACATCGGGCAGTGTATCCAGATGATTATAAGGATCAAGACCACAAACAGGCATTTGTCTTCTAAAATGTTACAAAGTCTGAATCCCATTATCCTAATACTCCTTTATGCTATTTGCTTTATCAGACGAACTCGCAGTTTTCACTACAGCATAATATGAAAAAAAATATAAAATCGTGCTTGCATTTATTTTATCCCTGTAGTAGAATATTCTCTGCTGTGACTGTACATTTATCGACAGCATGCCGAAATATGATGCGATGTACATAAGCCCAGGTGCGGCTTAAGAGCCGCAGGAAAAGCCTGGGTTTTAATTTGCAGGAACATGAAACACCCGGCATAGTGTACAGGATGATGCCTGCTAATAGTAGTAAACGGGAGGTTTAAGAATGGCAAATAAACAGAAAATCAGGATCAGGTTGAAGGCCTATGACCATCAAATCCTCGATCAGTCTGCCGAGAAGATTGTTGATACTGCCAAAAGAACGGGCGCTTCCGTTTCCGGACCTGTTCCATTGCCAACTGAGAAAGAGATTGTTACAGTTCTCAGGGCACCTCATAAGTACAAGGATTCACGCGAGCAGTTTGAATTGAGGACACATAAAAGGCTGATCGATATCCTGCTTCCGACGCCAAAGACTGTGGATGCGCTTATGCGGCTTGATTTGCCCGCAGGCGTGGATATCGAGATCAAGCTGTAAAGAGCGAGGGATTGTGATGAAGAAAGGTATTCTGGGAAAAAAAATAGGGATGACACAGGTATTTGATGAGAGTGGAATAAGCGTACCTGTTACTGTTATAGAAGCCGGACCGTGTACCGTGATCCAGAAGAAGACTCCGGAGAATGACGGGTATAGCGCGGTGAAGATCGGTTTCATCGGGGGGAGCAAGCTTGAAAAAACCCTCAGCAAGCCGTTGAAGGGTCAATTTGCACGTTATAAGCTGCCGCTCATGAGGTTTACGAAAGAGCTGAGGCTTGATAGTTCCGGTGATTTCAATATCGGAGATGAGATTAACGTGGATATATTTAAAAAAGGCGAAAAGGTTGATGTATCCGGGACTTCTAAGGGCAAGGGCTTCCAGGGCACGATAAAACGTTACGGACAATCCGGCGGACCCGACACGCATGGCTCCATGTATCACAGGAGGGTCGGTTCGATGGGTGCCAATACGAGCCCGGCAAGGGTTTTTAAAGGTAAGAGGCTGCCCGGCCATATGGGCGTGGATAAGATTTGCGTTTTAAACCTTGATGTTGTCAGGGTCGACGGTGAAAAAAACCTATTGCTTGTGAAGGGAGCGGTACCCGGACCCGAAGGGGCTGTCCTTGTCATAAGGAACGCGGTCAAAGCGGGAGGGAATTGAAGTTATGCCAATAATTGATGTATACGATATGGAAGGCAAGGTTGTTGACAGCATTGAATTATCCGACGGCATTTTCGGGGTTGATGTCAATGAGAGTGCAGTACACCTGGCTGTTATCAACCAGCTCGCAAATAGAAGGCAAGGCACCCAATCCACGAAGACCAAGAGCGAGGTAAGCGGCGGCGGGAAAAAGCCATGGAGACAGAAAGGCACAGGAAGGGCCCGACAGGGCAGTACGCGTTCGGCGCAATGGATCAAAGGCGGCGTAGTGCTCGGACCCAAGCCAAGGGATTACAGCTACAGCATTCCGAAGAAGGTCAAAAGGCTTGCTCTTAAATCCGCGCTAAGTTCCAAAGTTAATGATAAGGCCCTTATCGTACTTGATGAATTGAAATTTGACGATATAAAGACAAAGAAGATGGCCTCGGTTCTTGAAAAGCTTGGTGTGGACACATCCGTACTTGTCGTAATACACGGCAGGGATGAGAACATCATAAAATCGGCGAGGAACATACCCGGCGTCAAAACGGCGCTGGTAAATACGATAAACGTTTTCGACGTCCTCAAATTCGAGAAATTCATTATAACCAGAGACGCCGTGGCGAGCGTCGAGGAGGTGTATGCCTGATGAAAAACCCCGAAGATATCATTTTTAAGCCATATATCACTGAAAAGAGCACTTCGGCGGCAGCCGGCGGCAAATACACCTTTGTCGTCGACCCGAAGGCAAAAAAGATCGAGATAAAAGATGCAATAGAAAAGCTGTTTCAGGTAAGAGTGCTGAAAGTATATACTTCCAACTACAAGGGCAAACCCAAGAGAATGGGTGTCCATTCCGGAACCAGGTCGGATTGGAAAAAAGCTATCGTAAAGATAGATACCGACCCCGAAGCCGGGACTTATCTGGAAAAAGGCGGTAAGCAAATAACCTTGACCAGGAAGTATAAGACAAACATCGAGCAGTTTGGCGTAAGTTGAGCACAGTTATCGATTAGGGAGTGAATTGCGGTATGGCAATGAAGAGTTATAATCCAACATCACCTGCGAGAAGGACAATGACGGTTCCGGTTTTCGAGGACGTTACGAAAAAGGAACCGGAAAAATCCCTTCTTGAGTTTATCCACAAAAAGGGCGGAAGGAATTCTTATGGCAGGATCACCGTACGGCATCAAGGCGGCGGAGCAAAAAGAAAATATAGAGTGATTGATTTCAAACGGAACAAGGATGGAATCAAGGCAAAAGTCGCAGCCATAGAGTATGATCCGAACAGGTCGGCCAACATAGCGCTGTTGTTTTACGCCGACGGCGAAAAACGCTACATCATCGCCCCCGATACTTTAAAATCGGGCGATATCGTAGAATCGGGAGTCAATGCCGATATAAAATCCGGCAACAACCTTCCGCTGGCAAACATACCTGTAGGCATGATGATCCACAATGTGGAGCTTAAGCCCGGTAAGGGTGCGCAGCTGGTCAGATCCGCAGGGAACGCGGCGCAGCTTATGGCAAGGGAAGGCGAATACGCACAGGTAAGGCTGCCGTCCGGCGAGGTCAGGATGGTCAGTATGAAATGCAGGGCTACAATCGGCCAGGTCAGCAATATCGACCATGAGAACATATCGATCGGCAAGGCCGGACGAAAAAGATGGATGGGTATCAGGCCTACGGTCCGCGGCGTCGTGATGAATCCCAACGATCATCCTCACGGAGGCGGCGAAGGCAAATCGCCCATCGGCATGCCGGGTCCTGTTTCACCGTGGGGCAAACCAACATTGGGTAAGAAAACAAGGGATAAGCATAAGAGGAGCGACAGGCTTATTGTCAAGAAACGCAAATAAGGAAGGAGAACTCTTTTATGAGCAGATCGGTGAAAAAAGGTCCCTTTGTTAATGAGAGACTGCTGAAAAAAATAGAAGAAATGAATAAGAGAAACGAGAAGAAGGTTCTTAAGACTTGGTCGCGGGCTTCCACCATATTCCCCCAAATGGTCGGGCACACGATAGCGGTTCACGATGGCAAGAAGCATGTGCCTGTATATATAACAGAAGAAACGGTCGGACATAAACTCGGTGAATTCGCCCCCACAAGGACGTTCAGAGGGCACGGCCATCATACCGAAAAGTCCACTGCCCTAAAGTAGAAGGGAGGAATTGAGCTTGGAAAAGAAAGTCAGATCAAATGACGAATTGCAGAAGAATAAGGATTCCATTTTAAGCGAATACAATTCGCCGCATAGAAAATCCGGCAAGGTGCAGCTGCTGGCAAAGAAAGAAAGGAAGGCCCTCGGCATCGGCAAGGACGAAGGCAGGGCTGTCCTGAAATATGCGAGGTTATCCTCCAGGAAAGTGAAGATAGTGCTTGATTTAATCAAGAACAAGCAAATCGATGATGCGTACGCCGTAATCAAATATACGCCGAAAGCGGCTTCGGAAGTATTATTCAAACTGCTTAAGTCGGCTGAATCGAATGCCGTTAATAATAACAACCTTGATAGAGAAGCCCTTATGATTACAGATGCTTATGCGACGCAAGGCCCTACGCTCAAGAGGATGATGCCCAGAGCAAGGGGCAGCGCCAACAGGATCAAGAAAAGAACAAGTCATATAACGCTTGTCGTCAAGGAAAGCAAACAGGCTTAAGCCTTAGGGAGGTTTTATAGCAGGATGGGACAAAAAGTTAACCCTCATGGACTTCGTATAGGTATCATAAAGGATTGGGATACGAAATGGTATTCCGGCAGAAAAAATTACAGCAACTTATTGCTGGAAGATTTCAAAGTCAGGAATTACATCAAGAAAAAACTATATCAATCCGGAGTCTCAAGGATTGAAATCGAGAGGACTGCAAATAAGCTAAAAATAAATGTCCATACTGCAAGACCGGGTATAGTGATCGGCAAAGGCGGGACGGGGATAGATGAACTCAGGAAGGAAGTCGAGGCTCTCACCGGCAAAAGCGTCCTTGTCAATATCACTGAAATAAAATCACCTGAGACCGATGCGCAGCTGGTGGCTGAGAATATCGCCTCACAGCTTGAGAAGAGGATTTCGTTCCGACGTGCGATGAAGCAATCGATATCCCGCGCGATGAAGCTTGGCGCAAAAGGAATAAAGACTGCTGTTGGAGGGCGTCTAGGCGGAGCGGAAATAGCGCGCAGGGAGCATTATCATGAAGGCACCATTCCGTTGCAGACTCTCAGGGCGGATATCAGCTATGGCTTTTCGGAGGCAAATACGACTTACGGAAGAATAGGAGTCAAGGTATGGATCTATAAGGGCGAGGTGCTTCCGGCCAGGAAAGAAAAGAACAGCGAAAAGGAGGTTCGTGACGATGTTGATGCCAAAAAGGGTTAAACATAGAAAAGTCCAGAGGGGCAAGATGAAAGGAATCGCTACCAGAGGAAACCGCCTTACGGATGGCGAATACGGACTGAAAGCCCTTGAATCCGCATGGATCACAAGCAATCAGATCGAAGCGGCCAGGATTGCTATGACCCGTTTTATCAAAAGGGGCGGTCAGGTCTGGATAAAGATATTCCCCGACAAATCTGTTACGAAGAAACCTGCCGAGACCCGTATGGGAAGCGGTAAAGGCTCTCCGGAGTTCTGGGTGGCGGTCGTCAAGACGGGCAGGGTCCTTTTTGAGATAGCCGGCGTACCCGAAGAATCCGCAAGAGAGGCAATGAGGCTTGCAGCCCATAAGCTTCCGATAAATTGCAAATTCGTGGAGCGGGGTAAGGAAGTGGACGGTGATATGGATGAAGGCAAATGAATTGAGGGAGAAAACAGGAATAGAATTGCAAAAGGAATTGAATGACCTGAAATCCGAGCTTTTCAAGCTCAGATTCCAATTGGTCACCAATCAGCTTGAAAATCCTATGAAGATAAGAGATGTAAGAAAAGGAATCGCAAGGGTCAAGACGATAATAAGAGAACGCGAACTGAAAGGCATACTGTGAAACGGTGGTAATTATTATGGAAAGAGCTTTGAGAAAGACAAGGGTCGGCAAGGTGATAAGCGATAAAATGGATAAGACCATTGTAGTTGCAGTTGAAACTACAGTCAAACATCCTTTTTACAAGAAAATCATCAAGAGGACGTTCAAACTTAAGGCCCACGATGAGAATAACGAATGCAAGATCGGCGACAGAGTGAAGGTCGTCGAGACAAGGCCTTTAAGCAAAGATAAGAGATGGCGTCTCGCGGAGATAGTCGAAAAAGCCAGGTAGGAGGAAATTGCACTATGATTCAGGTGCAGACGATGTTGAAATCGGCAGATAATACAGGAGCCAAGGAAATGATGTGCATCAAGGTGTTAGGAGGTTCCTGGAGGAAATATGCAAATATTGGAGATATTATTGTTGCATCCGTAAAGAATGCTGCCCCCGGAGGGGTTGTGAAGAAGGGCGAAGTCGTGCGGTGTGTCATCGTCCGATCCAGGAGCGGCTTAAGAAGGCCCGACGGTTCATATATCAAATTCGATGAGAATGCGGCCGTGATAATCAAAGAAGATAACAATCCGAGGGGAACCCGTATCTTTGGGCCTGTAGCCAGGGAATTAAGGGAAAGGGACTTTATGAAAATACTCTCCCTTGCACCTGAAGTTTTATAGAGGGGAGCTTGAGTTGACATGAAGGTACATGTAAGAAAAGGCGATAACGTGTTTATTCTCTCAGGCAAGGATAAAGGAAAAAAAGGCAAAGTGCTCGCTGTGCTTCCCGAAAAAGGCATGGTGCTCGTGGAAGGCGTCAATATCACTACAAAGCATAAAAAACCAAGAGGCAGGTACCAGCAGGGCGGCCTGATACATCAGGAATCGCCGATCAACAGTTCCAAGGTCATGTTGGTATGCGGGAGATGCGGCCAACCGACCAAACCGAAGATGGATACGATCAGCGCCGGGCAAAAGGCAAGGACATGCAGAAAATGCGGCGAGACTATAAATGTCCTCCGTGAAACCAAGGAAGCATGAAGCGATTTGAAAGGAGGTACTTAATAGATGTCAAGATTGAAGGATAAATATAAAAACGAAGTATTACCGGCTATGAAGCAGAAGTTCGGGTATAAAAGCCCGATGGCCATCCCGTATCTCGAAAAAGTGGTTCTTAATGTCGGGGTCGGAGACGTCAGGGATAACCCGAAGGCTATGGATGCGGCAGTCAACGATATTGCGATAATTGCCGGCCAGAAGCCGGTCGTCACCAAAGCCAAGAAATCGGTCGCGGCCTTCAAGGTCCGTCAAGGTATGAATATCGGCTGTATGGTCACGCTCCGCGGAAACCGCATGTATGATTTTGTCGATAAATTGTTTAATATAGCCCTTCCAAGGGTCAGAGACTTCAGGGGTATTTCCGCCAATTCATTTGACGGCAGAGGCAACTTTTCCCTCGGGATCAAAGAACAGCTGATATTCCCCGAAATCAATTATGACAAAATCGACAAAGTGAGAGGTATGGATATTACTTTCGTGACTACGGCTAAAACGGACGAGGAAGCCAGGGAACTCCTCGGATTGCTCGGTATGCCGTTCGCCCAGGTTTAAAGGAGGCATCGGACGTTGGCAAAGAAATCGATGATATTGAAGCAGCAACGCAAATCCAGATTCAGCACGAGGTTATACAACAGGTGCAAGATATGCGGCAGACCGCATGCTTATATACGGAAGTACGGCATATGCCGGTTGTGCTTCAGGAGTCTTGCATACAAGGGGCAGATACCCGGAGTCAGGAAAGCCAGTTGGTAAAAGTAAGCGGTATTTTTCAGAAGGAGGTTTGACATATGCAGATAACGGATACTATTGCGGATATGTTGACCAGGATAAGGAATGCGAGTTCAGCAAGGCATGAATATGTGGATATTCCGGCTTCAAACCTGAAGAGGGCGATTGCCGGCATACTGCTCGATGAAGGCTATGTTAAAGGTATAGAGATAGTCAATGATAAAAAACAGGGTATAATCAGGGTATTTTTGAAATACGCTGCGAACAGGCAGAATGTAATATCCGGTATCAAGCGCATAAGCAAGCCCGGTTTAAGGGTGTTCGCCGGTAAGGGTGAGCTGCCTAAGGTGCTTGGTGGTTTGGGTATAGCCATTGTCTCTACTTCCCGGGGTATCATGACGGATAGAAGGGCACGGCAGGAAGGGCTTGGCGGCGAAGTTCTCGCATTCGTCTGGTAATACCCGGACATTTGCAAGATGAATTATACAAGGACGGAGGCATTGAAATGTCACGAATAGGCAAGATGCCTGTAAGTATACCGAAGGGCATTGATGTGAAGATGGATGGCGAAGGCGTCCTTACTGTAAAGGGACCGAAAGGCACACTTTCGAAATCCTTTCATAGGGATATGAAGCTTAATCTCGAGGATGGCATAATCACCGTCGAGAGACCGTCAGACGGTAAAATGCACAGATCCCTGCATGGGCTTACAAGGACTCTGGTCAACAACATGGTTGAAGGTGTGTCAAAAGGATTTGAAAAGTCACTGGACATCAACGGCGTTGGCTATCGTGCCCAGAAGCAGGGCAAGAAACTGATCTTGACATTAGGGTATTCACATAATATAGAAATTCCGGAGACGAACGACATTACCTTCGACGTGCCGAATCCCAACAGGATTACGGTAAAGGGCTGCGATAAGCAGGCAGTAGGTGAATTGGCAGCTAAGATAAGGAGGACCAGGCCTCCGGAAGCTTATAAAGGCAAAGGCGTTAAATATGAAAACGAAGTTGTAAGGCATAAAGAAGGCAAAGCTGGAGCAAAGGCTAAAAAGTAGCTTCGTTAAGGAGATGTGACAGATGATTAAAAAGATATCGCAGAATGAAACAAGGCTCCGCAGGCATGCGAGGGTACGCCGCAAGATCAGCGGGACATCGGAATGTCCCAGGTTGAGCGTTTATAGGAGCCTGTCCAATATATATGCCCAGGTGATCAATGATACCGAGGGCAAGACTGTTGTTTCGGCCTCGACGCTTGACAGCTCACTAAAGGGTAATATTAAGTATGGGGGCAATAAGACGGCTGCTGCTGAAGTCGGCAGGCTTGTTGCCGAAAAAGCCCTGGAGAAGGGGATCAAAAAAGTGGTATTTGACCGCGGCGGATTCCTATACCACGGCAGGGTGAAAGAGCTCGCTGATGCAGCAAGGAAAGCCGGTTTGGAATTCTAAGTTCTGTAGGGAGGGATATTGTTGCAGCACATTAGTACGAATAGTCTTGAATTGAAGGAAAAAGTCGTTAATATCAGCAGGGTCGCGAAAGTTGTCAAGGGAGGCAGGAATTTCCGTTTCAGCGCCCTTGTCGTAGTCGGCGACGAAAATGGTTATGTAGGCGCGGGAATGGGCAAAGCTGCTGAAATTCCCGACGCGATAAGAAAAGGTATTGAGGATGCAAGAAAGAACCTTGTAAAGGTTCCGATAATAGAGACAACGATACCTCATCAGTCCATCGGAGTGCACGGCGCCGGAAAAGTCCTCTTAAAGCCGGCTAGTCCCGGAACCGGGGTTATTGCCGGAGGCCCGGTGAGAGCCGTACTTGAGCTTGCAGGGATCAGGGATATCAGTACCAAATCAATCGGTTCCAATAACCCTATTAATATGGTGAATTCTACATTGGCAGCGCTCCGCCAGCTTAAGACAACAGAAGATGTTGCGAGGCTGCGCGGTAAAATGCCTGATGAAATATAGGCAGGAGGGGGATTCCTTGTCGGATCTGAAAATAACTTTAAAAAAGGGTATAAATAAAGCGAAGGCTGGCCAGATAGCTACCGTCAAGGCGCTCGGTCTCAAAAAGATCGGCAGTTGTGTGGAGCAGAAGGATAACCCGCAGATACGCGGCATGATAAGGAAAGTAGCACATCTTGTCGACGTCGAGGAAATATGAGGGAGGTGTTGACCTTGAAACTATCTGAATTAAAATCTTCATCCGGTTCAAGGAAATTGCCCAACCGCAAAGGCAGAGGCCCGGGATCGGGTAATGGGAAGACGGCGGGAAGGGGCCACAAGGGCCAGAATGCTAGGGCAGGCGGAGGCGTCAGGCCCGGGTTCGAAGGCGGACAGATGCCGTTGCACAGGCGTTTACCCAAGCGCGGATTCAATAACAAGAGGTTTGCCGATAAATATGCGGAAATCAATGTTTCCAATTTAAATATTTTTGACGACGGAACAGTTGTGGATATTGCGCTGCTGCAGGACAAAGGAATGATCAAGGTTCCGGGAGACGGTTTGTCTGTGCTTGGCGGAGGCGAACTTTCAAAGAAACTTGTTATCCGGGCGGCAAGATTTACAAAGACAGCTGCAGGCAAAATAGAGGCTTCGGGGGGAAAGGTCGAGGTGGTTTAACATGCAGGGCGGGCTTCTGGAAACTTTACGAAATGCATGGAAGATTTCAGATCTTAAAAAGAAGCTGCTCTTTACTGTCGGGATGCTCCTCATATTCAGGATAGGAGGACATATACCCGTACCGTTCCTTAATCCTGATGAATTCAAGAAACTTGTAGAAGGCGGCGGGTCACTTTTTAATTTCCTCGACATTGTAGCGGGCGGAGCATTTAAAACTGCAACGATATTCGCAATGAGCATCACGCCGTACATTAATTCGTCCATTATAATGCAGCTGCTGACAGTAGCCATACCAAGGCTTGAACAGCTTCAGAAGGAAGGCGACGAAGGCAGGAAGATAATACAGCAGTATGTCAGATACGGCACAATATTGCTTGGTTTCCTGCAGGCCATAGGTCTTTATTTCAGTATGTCCGTGGCTGTGTTTGACGGCGGCAGCGTATTGAGCTTCATTACAATAACTCTTTCGTTCACGGCGGGAACCGCGTTCTTAATGTGGCTCGGTGAACAGATTACTGAATATGGGATAGGCAACGGCATTTCGCTCATCATATTTGCCGGGATAGTCTCGCGTGGCCCGCAGGGTTTTATGACGCTGCTGAACTACTACGAGGCAGGTTCTCTTGGATCCGGATTGATAGGGATAGTTACCATAATACTCATACTTGCCGTATTTGTTGCGGTAATTGCAGGCGTAATATGGGTTCAGCAGGCTGAGAGGCGTATTCCGATACAGTATGCAAAAAGGGTCGTAGGCCGCAAGATGTATGGCGGGCAAAGCACGCACCTGCCGATAAAAGTCAACCTCGCAGGCGTTATCCCGATCATATTCGCAATGTCGATCATGATGTTCCCTTCGACGATAATCGGTTTTATCGCGCCGCAGTCGAACAACCCCATAGTGCTGTGGTTCAAGAATATGGGCGGTATCGGTTACGCACTGGTATATGCCGTTTTGATTGTGTTTTTCACATTTTTTTATTCGATCATCCAGTTCAACCCGATCGAAGTATCGAATAACATGAAGAAGTATGGCGGGTTCATACCAGGAATAAGACCGGGCAAACCGACATCGGATTATATTTCAAAGGTGCTCAACAGGCTGACATGGTTCGGTGGCATATTCCTTGCGGTGGTCACCATATTCCCGATAATCGTGGCAAATATATCCAAGATACAGGGATTATGGTTCGGCGGTACCGCGGTGCTCATACTTGTCGGTGTTGCTCTCGACACTATCAAACAGATAGAATCGCAGATGCTCATGCGGCACTATAAAGGATTTTTGGAATGAGGCTTGTACTGTTGGGCGCTCCGGGCGTGGGAAAAGGCACGCAGGCCGAGAAGCTGACACAGATGTTCGGTATGCCGCATATCTCGACCGGGGACATTTTCAGGAGCAATATAAAGAATGGCACGCAGCTCGGCGTGAGAGTCAGGGAATATCTGGATAAAGGCGCACTTGTGCCTGATTCTCTGACTATGGAAATCGTGAAAGACAGATTGCGGCAACAGGACTGTGTAAAAGGTTTTGTACTTGACGGATTTCCGAGAACCATCCCGCAGGCGGTTTTCCTTGATGAAACGCTTGCTGCGGCAGATAGATGCATTGATGCCGTCGTAAACATAGGCGGCGCAGACGAAGATATAATAAAAAGGCTATCCGGTCGCAGGATATGCAAAGGCTGCAACGCCAATTATCATATAAAAAGCAAGCCTCCCGCAGTTGAGGGAGTATGTGACGAATGCGGCGGCGCTCTGGCCCAGAGGGATGACGACAAGGAAGACACCATCAGGAAAAGACTGGCCGTATATCATGAGCAGACTGAGCCGCTTGTGCGGTACTATGAGGGTAAGGGCATCCTGGATACCGTGAACGGCATGACAAGTATCGACGGTACTTATAATGAGATCGTCGATATGTTCAGAGAAAAAGGACTTATATGATATCGGTCAAATCCCAAAGTGAAATCGATATCATGAGAAAGGCCGGTGAGATAACCGCACTGGTTCTGGAACGCATCGAGGCGCTGGCGTCGCCCGGGATCACCACTATGGAGCTTGATCGCGTCGCTGCCGGCATTATTGCCTCAAAAGGCGCAATAGCTTCGTTCAAGGGATATAAAGGGTTGCGCGGAGCGCCGGATTATCCGGCAAGCATATGCGCTTCCGTCAATGAGGAAGTGGTGCACGGGATACCCGGACAGAGGATCTTGAAAGACGGGGATATAGTAAGTATTGATGTAGGTGTTTATTTTGAAGGATTCCATTCCGATGCCGCAAGGACTTATGCCATCGGTAATGTATCTGATAAAGCAAGGCAGTTGATGGACGCTGCAAAAAAAAGTTTTTTCCTCGGCATAAAAAATGCGGTACCGGGCATGAGGGTATCGGATATTTCAGGCGCAATACAGGATTATGTCGAGAGTAAGGGATTTGCGGCGGTCAGGGACTATGTGGGCCACGGTATCGGCAGGGAGATGCATGAGGCGCCGCAGATACCGAATTACCGTGCTAAGGAAAGAGGTCCGAGGCTCGATGCGGGTATGACGATTGCCGTAGAGCCGATGATCAACGAAGGGTGTTATGAAGTAAGGCTGATGGAGAACAAATGGACCGTTGTCACAGCCGACGGCAAACTGTCGGCGCATTATGAGAACACTATCGCGGTGAGGCACGGTGAACCTTTGATATTGACAGTATTGTAGATGTGTTATAATACAGGAATGATGATGAAAACGGTTGATGCGGGTCAGATATCCCCGGTACCGGGTGGTATAGCGGTTTCAAAGGCAGGCAGGGACAGCGGAAGGGAATTCATAATCATCCGGCTGCTTGAAATCCCGTTTATCCTTGTAGCCGACGGAAGTCTGCGGAGGGTGGAGAGACCGAAGAAAAAAAACGTAAAGCACTTGAAAATCACCGGTTTTGTGGTTGATGATATAAAGGACAGACTTGAAAAGAGACTTAAGCTGTCTAATGCAGATGTGAGGAAGGCGATAGCTTTTTATAAGGCAGGGACCGAAGGAGGTTATTAAGTTTTGTCCAAGGATGATGTTATCGAAGTACAGGGCACTGTTGTGGAGGTATTACCAAATGCCATGTTTCAGGTTGAACTTGAGAAAGGGCACAAGGTGCTTGCCCACATTTCCGGTAAATTGAGGATGAATTTCATCCGGATCCTTACAGGTGATAAGGTTACTGTCGAGCTTTCGCCATACGATCTGTCTCGCGGAAGGATCACCTGGAGAGCGAAATAGGAGAGCAAACAGAGGGGAGGGTCTTAAAATGAAAGTAAGACCGTCAGTAAAGGCTATATGTGAAAAATGCAAGATCATAAGGAGAAAGGGAAGGGTCACTGTAATTTGTGACAATCCCAAGCATAAGCAGAAACAGGGTTAGGCAAGCCTTGTTCACAATAATTTGGAGGTGTACAATCAATGGCGCGTATTGCCGGTGTTGATCTACCAA
This sequence comes from uncultured Eubacteriales bacterium, assembly GCA_964457875.1. GTDB lineage: Bacteria > Bacillota > Clostridia > Acetivibrionales > CAYWGM01 > CAYWGM01. The sequence goes on from CAYWGM010000005.1 coordinate 32,826, forward strand.
GAGATAAGAGAATAGAAGTCGGATTGTCGTATATTTTCGGCATAGGTCGTCCGATCGCGAGTCGAATCCTGTCCAAGACAGGCGTCAATCCCGATACCAGGGTCAGGGACCTGACAGATGACGAGATAACGAAGCTCAGGGAAATAATTGACAAAGAATATAAGGTTGAGGGAGACTTGAGAAGGGAAACATCCCTTAATATCAAGAGGCTTGTCGAGATAGGGTGCTACAGGGGAAGAAGGCATAGGATGGGGCTGCCTGTAAGGGGGCAGAGGACCAGGACCAATGCGAGGACACGTAAAGGCCCTTCTAAAACCGTGGGTATAGTCAGGAAAAAAGCTTGAAACATATATGTGATTTTATGAGGAGGTATATTCATTAATGGCAACCAGGACTGCCGGTGTTAAAAAGACGACAAGAAAAAGAAGAGAACGGAAGAATATTGACAGAGGTTGTGCGCATATCCGTTCTTCGTTTAATAATACGATAGTAACCCTTACGGATAAATCCGGTAATGCCGTATCATGGTCGAGTGCAGGAGCCCTTGGTTTCAAGGGTTCAAGAAAGAGCACTCCGTTCGCGGCTCAGACGGCTGCTGAAACAGCTGCAAAGGCGGCTATGGAACATGGTATGAAAAGCGTGGAAGTATACGTCAAAGGGCCTGGATCGGGCAGAGAAGTGGCTATCAGGGCTCTTCAGGCTGCGGGACTCGAAGTCAGCCTCATCAAGGATGTGACCCCGATACCGCATAATGGCTGCAGACCGCCCAAAAGAAGAAGGGTATAAGGAGGTAACCGGAAAAGATGGCAAGGTATTCTGAAGCCTCATGCAGGCTGTGCAGGCGTGAAGGCGACAAATTGTTCCTGAAAGGTGAAAGGTGTTATACCAATAAATGTGCGGTATCACGCAGGGCTTATGCGCCCGGGCCGCATGGGCAGCAGAGGAAGAAGACTTCCGAATACGGAATACAGCTGCGTGAAAAACAGCGTGCAAGAAGGTTTTATGGCATCCTTGAAAGCCAGTTCAGGAAATATTTTGAAATGGCTGCGAATAAAAAGGGGATTACTGGCGAGAATCTATTGCAGATCCTTGAAAGCAGGATCGATAATGTCGTTTACAGGTTGGGTTTTGCGACATCCAGGCCGGAATCGCGCCAGTTGGTTCGTCACGGACATTTTCTGGTCAATGGGAAGAAGGTCAATATCCCTTCCTATCTTCTGAAAGCCGGGGATGTCATTACTGTCGATGACAAATTCAAATCGACCGGTAAAATGAAGAGCATCGGTGAAATAGCCGGAGGAAAGGCTATCCCGAAATGGCTTGAACTTGATAAGGACAATTTTATCGGCAAGATCGTTTCCTTACCCGCAAGGGAGGATGTCGACCTTCCGATAAGGGAGCATTTAATAGTCGAACTTTACTCGAAATAACCGGGAGGGCTGATGGTGATAGAGATTGAAAAACCCAAAATCGAATGTGTGGAAATGAACGGCGGTGAGACATATGGCAAATTCGTCATCGAGCCGCTTGAAAGAGGATACGGGATTACGCTTGGTAATTCGCTGAGGAGGATACTTCTCTCATCGCTTCCGGGCGTAGCCGTGAATTCGATCAGGATCGAGGGCGTCCTTCATGAGTTCTCCACTATATCTGGCGTTATTGAAGATGTAACTGAAATCATCCTCAATATCAAAGGACTGTCGCTCAAGCTTCACAGCGAAGACCCCAAAGTCATTTATATCGACGCCGATGGCGAAGGCCCCGTTACTGCGGCTGACATCAAGGCCGACTCCGATGTGGAGGTCTTGAATCCTTCGCTCCATATTGCCACTCTCAACGGTGACAACCGCTTTTACATGGAAATGAACATCAGCAAGGACAGGGGCTATGTGCCGGCTGACAGGAACAAGCAGCCGGGCCAGCCGATTGGCGTCATCCCCATCGATTCGATTTACACGCCCGTCAAAAAGGTCAACTATATTGTCGAAAACACACGTGTCGGACAAGTGACCGATTATGACAAGCTTACGTTCGAAGTCTGGACCAATGGCACCATCAAACCTGATGAGGCTATCAGCCTCGGTGCCAGGATTTTGAGCGAGCACCTCAATCTTTTTGTGGATCTCTCCGATCATTCGCGGCATGCCGAGATAATGGTGGAAAAAGACGAGACCAAAAAGGAAAAAGTGCTGGAAATGACCATTGAAGAACTCGACCTCTCGGTCAGATCCTACAACTGTCTGAAGAGGGCTGGCATAAATACGGTTGAGGACCTTATCAGCCGTACCGAGGAAGATATGATGAAAGTAAGGAACCTCGGCAGGAAGTCACTGGAGGAAGTACTGCAGAAATTGAATGCGCTTGGCTTGTCATTGATGCCAGGTGAAGATTAATATCGGGAGGTTTTAGGAAATGCCATTACAGAAAAAACTCGGGCGGGCGACAGATCAAAGGAAGGCGCTTTTAAAAGGACTTGTGACTGCCCTTTTCGAATACGGAAAACTTGAGACTACCGAGGCAAGAGCCATTGAAGTAAAAAATATAGCTGAACGCCTGGTATCTCTTGCAGTCGCGGAAGCTGACGGTTTCACATCGAAGCAGGATCTTATCAGTTCAGCGAGGCTTGACAGCGGCGGCAGGAAGATAACCAGGACGGTCGATTCCAAAAGCGATAAGAGATATGAGGTCGTCGATCGTGAGCAGAAGACCGATATGGTGACTGTTGATAATCCGTCGAGGCTCAAGGCGAGAAAAGAAATAACAAAATGGCTTTACAGGCCAAAAGATAAGGACGGCAATGCAATCAATCTTGCAAACAAGCTGTTTGATGAAATCGCTCCGAAGTACAAGAACAGGAGCGGCGGGTACCTGCGCATATATAAAATAGGAACAAGGCGCGGTGACGCCGCCGAAATGGCGATACTTGAATTCGTATAATCAGCGACATTCAGATGATCAGAGTCGAAAACGCAGATTATGTATACAAATCCCACTCACCTGATATCGAAGATATCCGTGCTTTGAATGATATCACGTTCAATGCACGTAAAGGTGAGTTTATTTCTGTATTGGGCCGAAACGGTTCCGGTAAATCCACGTTCGCCAAGCTTCTTAACGCGTTGCTGCTGCCCGCGGATGGCTGTGTCGTTATTAAAGGGATGGATACGCGGGATGCCAAAAATGTTTGGGAGATCAGGCGTATTGCGGGTATGATCTTTCAGAACCCCGACAACCAGATCGTCGGCACCTCTGTTGAGGAAGATATAGCCTTCGGACCTGAAAATCTCGGCATACCCCCACAAGAAATCAGAAAACGCGTTTCGGAAGCCTTAAAGACATTAAATATGGAAGAATATGCGGCACATTCGCCTCATCTCCTGTCAGGGGGCCAGAAGCAGAAGGTCGCCATAGCCGGTATCCTTGCGATGAAACCCGAATGCATCATACTCGACGAGGCGACATCAATGCTCGATCCGACAGGCAGAAAAGAATTGATGCGCATACTGACCATGCTCAGACAAAAGGAAAAAATCACAATCATTCATATCACACATAATATGGACGAGGCAAAATCCGCCGACAGGGTGGCGGTTATCGATAATGGCCGCATTATTATCGAAGGAAAACCGTCCGAGGTCTTTTCGGATGTTGAAAAAATCAAAGGACTGGGTCTTGATGTGCCTCAGGTAACAGAACTCTTTTACGGATTGAGCCTCGACGGGTTGAACCTGCCGCGTGATGTGCTTACTGTCGATGAAGCGTTTGAGGCTATTTGCGGTATCTTTGCAAAACCGTATACGGTATGAGAAAGTCATAATGGCCGGAGAAAGGTTTATATTAGTCGATGTCCATCCATATTGACAATTTGTTTTATACATATATGAAAGGCAGCCCTTTCCAAAAAAAGGCCCTTGACGGAATCAGCCTGGAAATTGGAGATGGTGAATTCGTCGGCATAATCGGACACACAGGATCGGGTAAATCCACTCTGATACAACATTTTAACGGTTTGCTAAAACCTGATTCGGGAAAGGTCGTAATAGATGGCTGCGATATAACGGGCAAAAACCTTGGCGAGCTTCGCAGAAAAGTGGGTATAGTGTTCCAATACCCCGAATACCAGTTTTTTGAGGAAACGGTCTACAAAGACATTGCATTCGGGCTTGGCAAAAAGGGTCTGCCGCAGAAGGAAATCGAAACAAGAGTCTGCAGGGCAACCGATGCGGTAGGGTTAAGCAAGCCAGTACTCGCCAAATCGCCTTTCGAGCTCTCCGGAGGCCAGAAAAAACGGCTTGCCATAGCGGAAATACTGGTGATGGAACCTTCAATACTTGTTCTGGACGAGCCTACTGCAGGTCTCGATCCGAAGGGCAGAGACGATATATTTAATTTCATCAGTAAATTGCACGCCGATACCGCAAGCACAATTATAATCGTTTCGCATTATATGGAGGATATTGCGCGGCTTGTAAACAGGATCGTCGTTCTGAACAAAGGGAAGGTTGACATGGACGGTTCCCCCGGAGACATTTTTAACGAAGTGGAAAGACTTGAGGGCATGGGGCTTTCGGCGCCGCAGGTCACCTATCTGATGAGGCGGCTGAATAAGATCTTCCCCGAAATACGCGGTAACATATACACGATCGATGAAGCCCGGGCTGAGATCCTGAAATACATAAAAAGGAGGTCGGCAGGCTTATGCTGAGCGACATCACTCTCGGACAGTATTATCCGGGTAATTCGCTCCTTCACAGGGCCGATCCCCGGATCAAAATATTCCTGACCTTTGTTTATCTTGCCGTTATTTTTCTGATAACGACTTATACGGGATTTGCGATGCTTTTTGCATTTACGCTGCTTGGGATGGTTATTTCGGGGATACCGCTGAAGTATGCCCTGAAAGGCTTGAAGCCGCTGATATTCATAATCCTCGTAACGGTCTTTATTAACATCTTCTTTACTAAAGGCAATACGGTTCTTGTGGATTTCTACTTTATCAGGATCACGCTTGAGGGACTGGACAACGCCTTGAGACTATCATTGAGACTATTTCTCCTGATAGTATCGGCATCCATGCTGACGCTTACCACGACGCCGATCGTACTTACCGACGGGTTGGAAAAGCTTATGCAGCCGCTCAAAAAAATAGGTTTTCCCGCACATGAGATCGCAATGATGATGACCATAGCGCTGAGGTTTATCCCTACATTGCTTGAAGAGACCGATAAGATAATGAAAGCCCAGGCGTCAAGAGGAGCTGATTTTAACAAAGGGAATATTATCGACCGCGCTAAAAGCTTTATCCCTGTGCTGGTACCCCTCTTTGTGAGCGCTTTCAGGAGGGCCGATGAGTTGGCTGTAGCCATGGAGGCCAGATGCTATAAGGGAGGGCAGGGCAGGACTCGGATGAAGCAACTGAAATTCTCCAGGCCCGACTTGATTCTTATGGTGTTTTCTTTAATGTTTTTTGCGGTAATACTTGTATTACAATAACTTGATTGCATATGAGAAATATCAGGCTTGAACTTGAATATGACGGTTCGGATTATCATGGTTGGCAATCCCAGCGGAATGCCGATACCATCCAGCATGTCCTTTCGGATGCCGTAAGGAGGCTGACCTCGGAGGAGTGCAAAATAACGGGGGCCGGTAGGACAGATGCAGGAGTACATGCGATTAAGCAAGTCGTTAATTTCCATACCAATTCCGGAATACCTGCTGACAAATTCGCTTATGCGTTGAATTCACTCCTTCCCGGAGATATCACAGTCCGCAGTTCGAGCGAGGCGGATAAGGACTTTAATGCGAGATTTTCAGCAACGGCAAAAAAGTACCGGTATCTGATCATCGATGCGGATCAGCCTTCGGCTTTAATGAGGGAACGGGCGTGGCACGTCAGGCGTCCCCTTGATTTTGAATCAATGTGCATCTCAGCAGCCTATTTTAAAGGGACTCATGATTTCAGGGCATTTATGGCAACGGGAAGCAAGGTGGAATCTACCGTCAGGACTGTCTATGAATCGCAGATTTGCAGGATGTGCTGCGCTTGCGCCGGCAACGGGGCAATTTGTTACGAAATTTACGGCAGCGGCTTTCTGTATAATATGGTGAGGATCATCACAGGTACTATCGTTGAAGTAGGCCTTCACAGGTATCCGCCTGAAATCATACCCGAAATACTGGCTTCCGGCAACAGGAAGACGGCCGGCAGGACTGCCCCGCCACACGGGCTTTATCTGGCCGATGTAATATATTAAGGGATGCAACATATTAAAAAACGAGTCGATGACGATTAATCAAGAGATATACCCATATATCCAACAATAATCGAAGATATCGCAAGGTAAATCAAATTGATGGCAAATTACTCTTGACACTGCGCCGATTTATGTAATACAATATTCAAGTGCTAAAAAGGAAATAATGGTACGACGGAGGGTCTCAAATGAAGACGTTTATGGCGAAGCCTGACCTGCTTAAAAGAAAATGGTATGTTGTTGACGCGGCAGGCAAGCCTTTGGGAAGGATATCAAGCCATATCGCCGCCATATTGAAGGGCAAGCATAAACCCGAGTATACGCCCTACATGGATACAGGCGATAATGTCATTGTGCTGAATGCGGCCAAAGTGCTGCTGACCGGCAAAAAACTTGATAATAAGATTTACAGGCATCACTCCTTATATCCGGGCGGGATGAAGGAAATGAAATATAGGGACTTTATGATGCGGCATCCTGAGAGAGTCATCGAGTTGTCGGTCAGGAGGATGTTGCCTAAGAACAGCCTTGGAAGGGCAATGTATAAAAAGCTGAAGGTCTACAGGGGCAGTGAACACATGAATCAGGCCCAGCAACCCGAAAAGCTCGAATTCGATATATAGGTGCGGGGAGGAAAATAAACTATGGCTATAGTTCAGTATTACGGTACCGGCAGAAGGAAGAAGGCGATTGCGCGGGTGCGGCTCGTACCCGGAAACGGCAATGTTGTTATAAATGGAAGGAGCCTTGAAGACTTTTTCGGATTGGCTGCCTTGAGGATAATAGTCATGCAGCCGCTCGAGCTTACAGCAGCCACCGGCAAGTTCGATGTATTCTGCAAAGTCGTAGGCGGCGGTTTCACAGGACAGGCAGGCGCCATAAGGCATGGCCTTGCAAGGGCGCTGGTAAAGGCCGATGAAGAATCGAAATCGGCTTTGAAAAGAGCGGGTTTTCTGACAAGGGATCCGAGGATGAAAGAGAGGAAAAAATACGGACTCAAAAAAGCAAGACGCGCGCCGCAGTTTTCAAAGAGATAATCGTAAACTATCGCAAAGGGACGGGCAAACCGTTCCTTTGTCATTTAGGACGATTACGCCTGAGCAGACCGAGAGGATCGGATACTGTCTCGGGACGGCCGTCGGTTCCGGTGACCTGATATGTATAAACGGTCCGCTTGGCAGCGGTAAAACGGTATTTACGCGGGGCGTCGCCCGATCCCTCGGGTTTGCCGGACCGGTGACAAGCCCTACTTTTACAGTTGTGAATGAGTATGAAGGAAGATTGACTATTTATCATCTCGACGTGTATAGGATCGATGAAGCCGATGAGTTGTACAATATCGGGTTTGAGGATTATCTGGACGGCAGCGGCGTTGTTATCATCGAATGGGCGGAAAACGTGAAGGATGCACTTCCGGTAGATTACATCGAGGTTATCATCAAGCCTGATGCGCAATCAGAAAATGTCAGAGATCTCAGGATAATATTAAATGGGGAACGGTATACGAAGATGGAACCGGTCTTTTGCCACTTGCTGAAGCAGGAGGATACGCCGGGATGAGGGTGCTTGCCGTTGACACATCGACCGATACCGCCGGCATCGCTATTGCAGAAGATGGCAGGATTATTGCAGATCGCAGCATGAAAGGCAGACATCTCCATTCCGTTAAGCTGACGCCCATGATCGGCGATATACTGAAGGATGCAGGCCTCTGCCCTGCAGATATTGATTGCTTTTCCGCAGCCGCAGGCCCCGGTTCTTTTACTGGCCTGAGGATAGGAATCGCAACAGTAAAGGCTATGGCTTATGCGCTTTGCAAACCTGTTGCGGGCGTAGGGACGCTTGAAGCTCTTGCACGCGGAATAACCGGCATGCTTCCTGACGATTACACCATATGTCCGATCATGGATGCGAGGAATATGCAGGTATATACAGCCGTTTTCAGATGCCACAAGGGATTGCCGGTTAAGATCGCCGATTGTATGGCTGCGCACATTTCTGAAATACCGGGCATCCTCAGTACACACGGGAGTGGTACCATTTACGCATTTACAGGCGATGCATGCGATATGCACAGGAGTTATCTGGAGAATGAGCTGGGACAAGCATGTCTGTTCCCGGACGATAGCCGCGGCTTGAATACGGCGGCCAGTGTCGCGCTCATCGCTCACGAAAAGGCATTGGCCGGGGAAATCTCGCAAAGCTTCGACCTGGTTCCGTTTTATTTGAGAAAACCCCAGGCGGAACGCTTATGGGGAAAATAAACTTCAGTATTGTACCATTGGCAATAACGCATCTTGATGATATTATGGAAATCGAAAAACTCAGCTTCACCATACCTTGGACGAGGGAGGCCTTCGCTGAAGAGGTCACGAGGAATAAATTCGCCGTTTACATCGCAGCGCTTTTCGACGGTAAGACGGTCGGTTATGCGGGAATGTGGAAGGTTCTTGATGAAGCTCATATCACCAATATTGCCGTACATCCGCTCTATAGAGGCATGAATGCCGGCAGTTCCTTACTTGAGAAGCTGATTGAAATGGCCAGGGATGCGGGTATCGGCAGGATGACTCTTGAGGTGAGGAAGAGTAATGCGGCAGCCCAGGCTTTATATGGCAAATACGGATTCAGGGATTGCGGTACACGTAAACGCTATTATTCAGACAATAATGAAGATGCGGTAATCATGTGGAAAGAGGATGTAATATGAAACAGAACGGTTTGACGCCCGATAAGCTCATAAACAAATGCGATCCGGAGATTTTCACTTTCAGGGACACCTCAGAGCTCGAACCTCTGGATACTCTGATCGGTCAGGATAGAGCGGTCAAGGCTATGGACTTCGGTATGAAGATCAAGATGAAAGGGTATAACATATTCATCAGCGGGACCACCGGAACAGGAAAAACAAGCTATGCCCGCAATTACATCGGGAAAATCGCCGCCAGGGCCCAAACCCCTGATGACTGGTGTTATGTATACAATTTCGGGAATTCGAACCAGCCGACGGCAATCAATCTTCCTGCCGGAAAAGGCAAGGGCTTCCAGCAGGATATGCTTGATTTCATAAAGGTATTGAAGACCGAGATCCCCAAGGTATTTGAGAGTGAAGATTATGAAAGAGGCAAATCGGAGATAATCAAGGAATACCAGAATAAGCGGAACCTGCTCCTTGACAAGCTCAATGAGGATGTCGGCAAGCATGGCTTCAAAGTGCGCATCACAAATGCAGGCATATTCTTCCTGCCGGTCATCGAGGGTAAGGTCATCGGGGAACAGGAATTCAGCGAGCTTGATAATGATGTAAGGCAGCAGATAACGCTCAAATCCGCCGACATTCAAAACGAAACGGTCGAGATCATGCGCAAGATCAAGAATGTCGACAAGGAGGCCTCAAAAAAGGTCGAAGAATGGGAAAATCGTGCGGCACTATTTGCCGTCGGGATGCACATCAGCGATCTCAGAGACAAATATGCCAAATACGAAAAAATAATAGCTTTTCTTGAAAATGTCCAGGAGGACATACTCAAAAATCTGGACGATTTCAAGGCGGAAGACGCCAGGGACGACCAGGCGCCTGTAACGTTGCCGTGGCTGAGGGTCATGCATCCGTCGCCTACCGACAAGTACAAAGTCAACCTTCTTGTCGACAACAGCGCGTTAAAAGGCGCCCCGGTCATTGTCGACTTCAACCCGACGTACCATAATCTTGTAGGTAAACTTGAATATGAGAACGAATGGGGTACGATGACCACCGGTTTTACACTGATAAAGCCCGGGCTTTTCCATCAGGCCAACGGCGGGTATCTTGTACTTCAGGCCAAAGACGTGTTGATGAACGTGCAGGCATGGGACACGCTCAAAAGGGTGCTCCGGACCAAGCAGATAAACGTCGGCAACCTGCGGGAGGAAATCGGCCTTGTGGCGGTCTCTACGCTTAAGCCGGAACCTGTGCCGATGGATGTGAAGGTCATCCTCGTGGGGAATCCCCATCTTTATCAGCTATTATACGAGTATGACGAGGAGTTCCGCAAGCTTTTTAAAATCAAAGTCGATTTTGATGATGAAATGAAGCGTACCAAGCAAAATATATTGAAATTCGCAAGGTTCATAGGTAATTACTGCAAACGCGAGGAATCGCTGCATTTTGACAGAAGCGGCGTCGCGCGGCTCGTAGAGTATAGTTCGAGGCTTGTGGAAGATAAAAACAAACTATCGACCTGGCTGAGCGGGGTCGCCGAGATCCTCGGAGAGGCGGCGACATGGGCGCAATTGGCTGGCAGCAGTCTTGTCGCAGACACTCATGTGGATAAGGCCATTAATGAAAAGATACACAGGTCGGACAAGTATGACAGGAAACTGATGGAATACCTTGAAAACGGGACTATAATGATCGACACCGCGGGAGAAAAGGTCGGCCAGATAAACGGCCTTTCGATATTGGATACAGGCGATTATTCATTTGGAAAGCCTTCAAGGATCACAGCATCGACATATATGGGCGAAAGAGGCATAGTGAACATCGAGCGCGAGGTACAGATGAGCGGCACCGTTCATTCAAAAGGCGTTATGATCCTAAGCGGTTATATAGGCCAGAAATATGCGCAGGACATGCCGCTGTCCCTGTCGGCAAGCCTTTGCTTCGAGCAGCTTTATGGTATTATAGATGGAGACAGCGCTTCGGCTGCCGAGTTATATGCCATATTGTCCAGCCTTTCGAACGTACCGGTGCGGCAGGGGATAGCCGTAACAGGTTCTGTCAATCAAAAAGGTGAGATACAGCCCGTCGGCGGAGTCACCAGTAAAATTGAGGGTTTTTTTGATTTGTGCAATATCCGCGGACTGACGGGCGGGCAGGGTGTGATCATCCCTTATCAGAATATCAGAAACCTGGCGTTGAAAGATGATGTCATCGATGCAGTGAGCCGGGGCAAATTCCATGTATATGCCATCAGAACGGTTGATGAGGGCGTGGAGATACTGACCGGAATGAAAGCCGGAAGCAGGAGGAGCAACGGCAACGGCAATGGCAACGGGGCTTATCCGGCCGGTACGCTTAATTATCTTGTTTATAATAAACTCCGTTTTTTTGCCAGCACCGTTGCGGGATTTGGAAACAAACGCGGAAAAAGATGATTGCCGGGGGCAGGTAGATAAATGCTTCATGAATTTTCAAGAACCGAAATGCTGATCGGTGAAAATGCCTTAAAAAAGCTGAGTAATAGCAAGATTGCTGTATTCGGTATCGGAGGCGTGGGGACTTTCGTCGTGGAAGCCCTTGCGCGGGCCGGTGTCGGGAGTTTTGTGCTGGTGGACAATGATGTGGTTTGCCTGACCAATATCAACAGGCAGCTCCATGCAACGCATAAAACCATCGGCAGACCGAAGGTCGAGGTAATGAAAGAAAGGGTGCTCGATATCAATCCGAATGCCGGAGTCGAGACCCATCAGTGTTTTTATGCCCCGGAATGCTCAGGTGAGCTGATACGCGACGATTACGACTATATCATCGATGTGATGGATACCGTTACATCAAAGGTCGATCTGGTCATGAATGCAAAAAAGGCGGGCATATCTGTGATAAGCTGTATGGGGACCGGAAACAAGCTCGATCCGGTAAAGTTTGAAGTTGCGGATATTTATGAAACTTCAATTTGCCCTCTTGCCAAGGTGATGAGAAAAGAATTGCGGCAAAGAGGCGTCGATTCGTTGAAAGTCGTATATTCCAGGGAAACGCCTGTACGACCTTCGTCATCGGCGCCCCGGGATTGTACTTCACGTCGTCAGATACCTGGAAGCATATCGTTCATGCCGTCGGCGGCCGGTTTGATCATTGCGTCCGAGGTCATTAAAGATCTGCTCGGAGGATATCCATGGGAGGATACTTATGAATGAGAACGTATTGCTTGCGATATTATTGACATTGATTGCCGGGCTTTCTACAGGCATTGGCGGCCTGCTCTCCCTTCTGTATAAGAGATCGAACAGCAAGCTCATATCAATAGCGCTGGGATTCTCGGCAGGCGTCATGATCTACATCTCTTTCACGGAGATATTCTTTGATGCCCGCGCCGAGCTTTCCGCCAGCCTTGGAGACAAGACCGGCCTGCTTGTGACCATCGCCTCTTTTTTTGCAGGGATTGCGCTGATTGCGATCATCGACAAATTAGTTCCGTCATATAAAAACCCGCATGAATCCCACAGAGTCGAAGAGTTGCACAATGTCAAAACGCAGCTGTGCGATAAAAGGCTGATGAGAACCGGCGTATTCACCGCGATTGCCATTATGATCCATAACTTTCCGGAAGGCATCGCCGCATTCATTTCTACGGTCAGGAACCCGAAGCTCGGGATAGCCATTGCCATCGCTATCGCCATACACAATATACCCGAGGGAATTTCCGTGTCCATCCCCCTTTATTGCTCAACAGGCAGCAGAAAGAAGGCGTTTTTATATTCGTTCCTGTCGGGGCTTTCCGAACCATTGGCTGCAATAATCTGCTATTTGCTGTTGTTCCCGTATATAAACGACGTCATGTTAGGAATCACTTTTGCGTCAGTTGCGGGAATTATGGTCTTCATCTCACTTGATGAGCTGCTGCCGACCGCGCGCGAATACGGCGAGCACCACTATTCGATCTCCGGCCTCATAGGCGGTATGGCGATAATGGCTGTGAGTTCCCTCCTTTTTTGAAATCGACCATTATCTGATGCGGTTGTAAAAAGGGCCGTTGTATGTTAATATATTACAATACCAAAGTAAATCAATATTATTACTAGTATATAATATTGTATTGTATCGTATCGTATCGTATCGTATTGAATGGGGTGTAGCATAAATGCCTATAAAAATACCCAATAACCTGCCGGCTGCCGATGTGCTAAAGGGCGAGAACATATTCGTGATGACCGAGGAGAGGGCTGTCCACCAGGATATAAGGCCTTTGAGGATCGCCATCTTTAATCTCATGCCGACCAAAATCGTCACGGAGACGCAGTTGCTGCGCCTGTTGGGCAACACCGCGCTTCAGATCGATATAGTGCTTCTTAATCCGCGGACGCATACGTCCCGGAACACGCCGGAAGAGCATCTGCTGAACTTCTATAAGACATTTGACGAGGTCAGGGACGACAAGTTCGACGGATTGATAATAACAGGGGCTCCCGTAGAGCATTTGAAATTTGAGGACGTGGACTACTGGGAGGAGCTCGTAAGGCTTATGGATTGGAGCCTTCACAACGTCTACTCCACACTGCACATATGCTGGGGCGCTCAGGCCGGTCTTTACCACCACTTCGGCGTACCCAAGTATCCGCTTGAAAAAAAGGTTTTCGGAGTATTCGCTCACACCGTCAATAAAAAGAACGTCAAGTTGCTGAGGGGCTTTGACGACGTGTTCCATGTGCCTCATTCAAGGCATACCGAGGTCCGCCGTCCCGATATCGATAAGGTCGGTGAGCTTGATATCCTGTCCGAATCGGATGAATCAGGCATCTATCTTGTAAAGACAAGAGGCGGCAGGCAGATTTTTGCGACAGGCCATTCGGAATATGACCCTTTGACCCTGAAGTCCGAATACGACCGCGATATGGCAAAGGGGCTGGATATTGAACCTCCAAGCAATTACTTCGAGGATGATGACCCGCGCAAGGCGCCTATCGTCAGATGGAGGGGGCACGCCACGCTCTTATTTGCCAATTGGCTCAATTATTATGTATATCAGGAAACCCCGTATGATCTGAGGCAACTTGGAAACGATCAGGATATCGAGGAGTAACAATGAAGATTTCCACCAGAGGGAGGTATGGATTGGGAGCGCTCCTGGATCTTGCCGTCCATTCTTCGGAAGGACACGCAAGCCTGAAGAGCATTTCTGAAAGATGTGCCATTTCCGAAGCGTACATCCTGCAGATATTTATCATATTGAGGAAGGCGGACATAGTGAAGAGTATAAGAGGGGCGCAAGGGGGGTATGTCCTTGCCCGGGATCCGTCAGATATTAGCGTGGGAGATGTGTTGAGGCCGCTCGAAGGTTCTTTTGCGCCTGTGGACTGTATCGCGGAAGGTGCCGGCAAACCCTGCGGAAGGTTTGCGTGCTGCGCCACGCGCGTATTATGGGAGAAAATAACGACCGCATTGGATTGCATTGCGGATTCCATAACGATTGCTGACCTGGTGGAGAGCTATAATAATTCATTTTCGAAGAAGGCGCCGAATGCTGAATATATTATTTAATATAAGCAACCATAATAATTAATATTTCGGGAGTATGCGGAATGAAACTTTCTACAAAGGGCAGATATGGTCTGAGGGCTATGGCGGATCTGGCGGTAAACGCTCAGGAAGGCCACGTTGCGCTTTGCAGCATTGCCGGGAGACAAGATATATCAGTGAATTATCTTGAACAGGTTTTTTCGATCCTCAGAAAGGCAGATCTGGTGAACAGCATCAAGGGTGCGCAGGGAGGATATACCCTGACCGGCAATCCTGCGGATATTAAAGTGGGCGATATTCTCCGGGCGCTTGAAGGGCAGCTCTCGGTAACCGATGATGACCCGCATACAGGCATATATGACTGTATCAGGGACAATGTGTACGAACGCATGAACGCATGCCTGAACAGTCTTGTGGATTCCATGACTCTTGAGGATCTTGCGGATATATACAGGAAAATGAACGGGATATATACGCCGATGTATCATATTTAATGTAGGATCAATGTAATATCATGACCGGAGGATCAAAGTATTGAACGGTTCCCCAAAAAAGGTACTTGTGGCGATGAGCGGCGGGGTTGACAGCTCAGTTGCCGCTGCGCTGCTTCTTGAGCAGGGGTATGACGTTTTCGGGGCGACGCTGGCCCTCAGGGAAAGCGTCGGTGATGCGGCACGCACCGGCTATGGCAGGACATGCTGCTCGCTGGATGACGTGGAAGACGCCAGAAACACTGCTTTCAGACTCGGGATCCCCTTTTATGTGATGAATATGAAGGACCTTTTTATGGAAAGGGTCGTCACATATTTTGTTGGTGCCTATTGTGACGGGATCACCCCGAATCCGTGTATTGCCTGTAACAGATATGTCAAATTCGAGGCCATGTTCCGGAAGGCAATGACCCTCGGCATGGATTATGTCGCTACCGGTCATTATGCCAGGGTTGCGTTTGATGGCAGGAGCAAAAGGTATGTCCTGAAAAAAGCCGTCGATTGTAGAAAAGACCAAAGCTATGTATTGTATATGCTCAACCAGGATCAGCTCGGCAGGATACTGTTTCCGTTGGGGGACCTGTCAAAGACTGAGGTGAGGAGCATTGCGAGGGCAAAAGGCCTTCCGGCGTCGGATAAACCTGACAGCCAGGATATATGCTTTGTAGACGATGGCGGCTACGCCGGCTTTATCGGAAAGCACGGGAAGGACGGGAAGCACGGGAATGACGCCTGCAAACCGGGTAATTTCATCAACAGCAAAGGAGAAATACTTGGAAGGCATAGGGGTATAATCAATTATACGATCGGACAGAGAAAAGGCCTCGGGATTGCCGGAGGAAAGCCTCTGTATGTCATCGGCAAGGATGCCTGCGGCAACACGGTGACGCTTGGCGGCACCCAAGAACGATATAAGAAGGCTTTCCTGGTCTCAGGCATGAATTATACGGCTTTTGCGACGCCTCCCCCGAAATTCAGGGCAAGTGCCAAAATACGGTATTCGGCTCATGAAAATGATGCGACGGTGACACCCTTGGATGAAGGAAGCGCGAGGATAGAGTTCGACGAACCTCAGGCTGACATCACTCCCGGACAGGCTTCGGTCCTGTATGACGGCGATATCGTGCTTGGCGGTGGAATCATTGAGAGTGTCTTAACGTGATGAGCCCCGCCCTCGTAAGCGCATTTCTGACTTCATATCCGATAAAAGCTGCGGCGGACAATTTGATCAGGTCGAAAGGAAGGAAAAATCCCGTGCCCATGACCACCGCCTTCAGAAGATCCAGCTCCAGCACATAACCAAGCCATGCCGTACCGAAGATATAACAGACAGCTAACCCTGCAGCCATTGATATGTAAGTCTTCAATCTTGATATCCCGGTCTTCTTTTCAAAACGCTCTATCAGTAATCCGGTGACAAAGGCCATAAAGGGGAAACTGATTATATAGCCGCCTTTAGGTCCCAAGACTGCGCCGATTCCCGATCCAAGTCCGGAGAAAACTGGAAGCCCGCATATCCCGAGCAGGACATACGTCAACTGGGAGATGGCCCCAAGCCTTGCTCCCAGCAATACGCCGGCCAGCGACACGGCAAGTACCTGTAACGTTATGGGGATAGGTGAAAAAGGGATGACAATCGTAAACTGAGCCAGGATTGCCGTAACCGCGGTACAAAGACCTGCAAGGATTATTTGCTTCACAGTCATCTTCTATTTCTCCTTTATTATGTGGTATTATGACCATATCATAATCGCGATAATAAGTCAAACCGCACGGAAATCGAATATTTATCAGGCGAAAATGGTTTTGAAAGCCTGTTATTCCAGCATTAACAATTGCAAGGAATTTTTCGAGATAATATAATGTAGACATAAGATTACTATCGGTAGATATAGATTTTCCAATAATATTATTTGATTTAAAGTAAAGGGTTAATATAATGGCTGAACTGAGGAAAACAGTAAAGAGACAAATACTACCCGTGCTGCCGCTCCGTGGCATAGTCGTCTTCCCCTCCATGAATCTGCAGTTTGACGTAGGCAGGACCAAATCGGTCAAGGCGCTTGAAGAGGCCATGGTCACCGACCAACTCATTTTTCTTGTTACCCAGAAGGATGCGCGTGATGATAACCCCCGTGAAGCCGACGTATATAGCGTAGGCACCATATCCAAAGTCAAGCAGTGGCTCAAACTCCCCGGCGATACGGTAAAAGTGCTCGTTGAAGGCGTCGGAAGGGCGGAGATAGCGGAATTCATCCAAAACGATCCTTTTTATACGGCTGAGATCGTAGAAAAGATATATGAGTATATTGATTCCGGTATTGAAGTCGAGGCATTGAAAAGAAGGTTGATAGCGACATTTGAGGAATACTCGCAGCTTAGCGGTAAAATTTCTGCCGAAACGATGAATTCGGTCGCTTCTGTAGAAGGCCCGGGGCAGCTTGCGGATATCATCGCTGCCAGCCTGCTTATAAAGACCGATTTGAAGCAGGACATACTTGTTGAATTCGATCCTGTGAAACGCCTTGAAAAGCTTCTCGACATACTGTACCGGGAAGTGGAGATACTCGGTATCGAAAGAATGATAAACACTAAGGTTAAAAAACAGATAGACAAGGTGCAAAAAGAATATTATTTGCGTGAGCAGCTGAAAGCTATACAGAATGAACTTGGCGACAAGGAAACGACCTTGGGCGAGATCGATGAGTACAGAGAGAAGCTGGCTGCGGCCGGGTTGCCCGAGGAAGCCGATAAGAAGGTCCGGAAGGAGCTCGACAGGCTTTCAAAAATGATGGCGGGCTCTGCAGAGGCGTCGGTCATACGCACATATCTCGACTGGATTCTGGAATTGCCTTGGAACAAGACGAGCGAAGAGGTGATCGACCTTAAAAAGGCAATGGGTATTCTTGACGACGACCACTATGGTTTGGAGAAGGTAAAGGAAAGGATCATCGAATTCCTTGCTGTCCGTAAAATGAAGAACAGTCTCAAAGGGCCGATACTTTGCCTCATAGGGCCTCCGGGCGTCGGCAAGACATCGGTAGCGAAGTCTATCGCGAGGGCATTGAACCGCAGCTACGTGCGGATGTCGCTTGGCGGAGTCAAGGATGAGGCTGAGATAAGAGGGCACAGGAGGACGTATGTCGGAGCCTTGCCCGGAAAAATCATCTCTGCGATAAAGCAGGCAGGTACGAAAAACCCGTTGATACTGCTTGATGAAATCGACAAGATGAGCAATGACTTCAGAGGCGATCCCGCTTCGGCAATGCTTGAGGTCCTTGACGGAGAACAGAATTACGCTTTTAAGGATCATTATCTTGAGATCCCCTTCGACCTGTCCAATGTTATGTTCCTGACTACCGCCAATAATGCCGACACCATACCTAAACCCCTGCTGGACAGGATGGAGATAATCGGCGTCTCCGGCTACACCGAGGAGGAAAAACTCAATATTGCCGAATTGCACCTTATTCCAAAACAGCTTGAAATGCACGGATTGCAGAAATCCAATCTCAAGATCGCCGAACGGACGATAAGGGACATTATAAATTACTATACAAGGGAATCCGGCGTAAGGAGCCTTGAAAGGGAGATGGCCGCGATTTGCAGGAAGACGGCCAGGCATCTTGTTTCGGAAGGCGGGAGCTACGTGCGGGTGACACCTGACAATCTGTCATCCTATCTCGGTACGCGCCGTTATAAATATGACAAATCCGGTCTTTTTGATGAGACCGGCGTTGCCACCGGATTGGCATGGACTCCGGCTGGAGGGGATACGCTGTCCATAGAAGTTACCGTCATGAGCGGCAACGGCAGGCTCGATCTGACGGGGCAGCTCGGAGACGTCATGAAGGAATCGGCAAAGGCCGCTATGAGCTATATACGTTCGCACACCAGGCAATATTCGATAGATCCGGATTTTTACAAGAAGTATGATATTCATATCCACATTCCGGAGGGGGCAATACCGAAGGATGGACCGTCCGCGGGTATCACCCTTGCAACCGCCATGGTTTCGGCGCTTACGGGTATCGCTGTCAGGAAAGATGTCGCGATGACGGGAGAGATCACTTTGAGGGGAAGAGTACTTCCGGTGGGCGGGCTGAAGGAAAAGGTTCTTGCCGCTCACAGGGCCGGCATCAATATGGTGATCATCCCTGATGAGAACAGAAAGGACATGGATGACATACCTGTTAATATCAAGCGCAAACTCGGCTTTGTCTTCGTTGCCGAAATGGAGGAAGTTCTAAAGATAGCCTTATCAAAAACTCCGTTACAGGCGGCTGTCGGACAGGATCCGGATCAAATCCCAGTGCTTCCGCCTGTCTGCGGCGATACTGCTGTCTGCGGCGATA
>CAYWGM010000006.1:0-3807 GCA_964457875.1 uncultured Eubacteriales bacterium
ACTTGGGGATTCTTATCCTGTATTGCTCACTTATTTTTACTTGACATGGCGTTTATCATATTGATAATATTAAAAAATAAATTAGATTTTGGAGTGTACGACAAAATGATCCTTTAACCGATCAATCGATGCGAAAAAAGCTATACTGCAGATGTTTCGCGTTTTGCAGAATATGATTGGTTGAGGATATTCTTCGGTATACCGTTGCTTACATTTTCAATTATGAGTTTGATTATGAGCCGTGATGGTGATCCTTGCCAATTATGGCTTTTTTGTTTTACGCATTCAATGCATAAGAATAGGGAAGGGAAAGGGGAATGAGAAGGAGGTGAGCACATGGTTTGGGTGATCGATTTCACGCTTGGCAAGCTCCATGCAAAGTCTGTAAGATAAACTTCGGCGGTTTATTGCATGGAGCCTAAAATGGAACGCCGTCTTTCGGTTTGTTTTGCAGGCTTTGCGTCCTTAAAAAGAAAATTGTTTTAAGGAGCGGAGTCGATATGAAGTATATTAAAGCAGATGATGTTATACCGGAAGAGTTATTGCATGAAATACAAAAGTATATCTTCGGTGAAATGGTTTATATCCCTAAACCCGAAGGTATACGTAAAAAATGGGGCGAGGTTTCCGGAGGCAGGGCTTATCTGGATTCAAGAAATAAGCAAATCAGGGCTATGTATCGGGAAGGGGCCTCTATTGAGCATTTATCAGCCATATTCTGTCTTTCATATGAAAGCATCAGAAAGATAGTATACTCGGACTGAATCCGTGTAAATAACGGTTATGAACCATTTTTTATATTTATTTCGCATATGGCGGCGCTTAAAATTCCTGATATACCGAAGAGGGAATAAAGGTGCCGTCATATGCTTATGTTGGACATTGCTGATAAAGCTAAAGATAATAAGATTGAGCGCATAGGAATGAAGCATCCTGCCGTCAGGCAGGCCATTGCGCTGGCGCGCAATAAATCCATGAATGGGTATGAAGACCTGTTTATTGTTGAAGGCGGCTGGGCCTATGAAAAAATCCGGCTTGCCAAGATACAGGTAGTGACTATGCTGGTTTGTTCCGAGATAGTAGTTAGCGATACGGAGCGCGAATTGATCGGTCAGTTGGCCGGCTATGCATGTGAAACTTATTATATATCGGAGAAGGTATGCCGCAAAATCAGCGACAGGGATGATCCGGAGGGATGCTTCCTTATATGCAGGCTCAAAGAACGTTCGCTGAATCAAATAAACCTCAAAAAAGACAATATCATTGTGATACTCGACGGTCTTGAAAGACCGGGCAATATCGGTACCATCATAAGGACCGCAGACGCTGCGGGCATCGATGCGGTAATAGTGTGCAACCAAAAAGTGAAGCTGACGAATTACAAACTGATCAAGGCCGCAATGGGTTCGAGCTTTTTCGTACCGGTGATAAGCCTGTATACCGATGAAGCAATTGGATGGCTGGCACAAAATGATTTCAAGATATTCGTAACTGACTTGTCGGCGGTAAAGTGCTTTTATGAAGCTGATTTCGGCGGTAGGATCGCTATTGTCGCCGGGAACGAGATTAATGGCATTTCCGACAGATGGCGCGATTGCGACTATGAAAAGATAGAGAGGATCATCATCCCTATGTTCGGGGGTGCGGATTCACTCAATGTCGGTTTTGCGACAACCCTTGTCATATATGAAGCGGCCATGCGGCAGAAAAATATTATTCAGCGCCCCTCATTGCACAACAATAATTGATAGTTATCTTATTGTTGTGTATAATAAATACCAAGGAGAAAAGCTGATAATGATAATGGATCTGCTTATCGCGGAGAGTCGAAAGAATCTGCGGATGCAAAAAGAAATAAATAAAAAAATCAGGCTGTTGCCTAAAGGTTCACTTAAAGAGAGAAAAGTAAAAGACAAGAGATACTATTACCTCGCTTACAGGGAAAACGGAAAGGTTGTAAACAAGTACATCGGAGATAATACTGCGGCGGCGGCAAAAGTCCTCAAGCTTATTGAGGAGCGGAGGTCATATGAAAGCCGGCTGAGAGAACTGCAGAAGGATTGGAAGATATTTAATAAATTGGGTATAGAAGAGGACCGGGATGAGCTTAGGCAAGTGATAGAAGAGAGTGCGCGGGGCAATGATTTCAGCCTTTTATTCCGTGGCTTTCTCGATGTTTTTTATTCATGCAAGGATGACAAGGATAAGATGCTTGCTTTAATAGAGCGGGAGCCGCGGTATCATAAAAACGTCCCGGATCATCAATATGCCATTTGCGCCGCTGCAGCAAATAAACTGGCCAACGACCATGATCTTGAGGTCCCCGATTGGGTGTGGAAAGACAGGTATTATATGAAGAAGATGTACTTTGGTAATGTACGTAAAGGGAAGCTCAGGATGTACAATATGCTTTATTCTCCGGCCGAATTCAAGCACCGGGGATTATTCGTGGATGAAAATATCTTATTGCGGGTGTAAGGGGAGGGCGAGTTTCGATGAAACGTTTTTATATAGACAAGGAAGAAATACTACAGTATTTTGAACTAATCAATAAAGAACTGAAATCGACGAATATGCAGGGGGAAATCCTTGTTGTTGGCGGGGCTTCCATGTGTCTGGCTTTTTCTGCAAGGTCGTCAACCAAAGATATCGACGCGATTTATGAGCCGAAGACCGAAATCGGCAAGATAGCGCAAAAGATCGCAAAAGAAAAGGGCTTGCCGGAGTCATGGTTAAATGATAGTGTAAAAGGCTTTATGAATGAAAATGCAAACAGGATGAAAATGCCGCTTATTAATTATTCCAACTTGAAGGTCTATTCTGTGATGCCGGAATATCTGCTGGCTATGAAGCTTATGGCATCGAGGATGGATTCGGATACCGACAAAAAAGATATCATCTTCCTGATGAAATATCTGGGTATTGACACGGCGGAAAAGGTCGACCGGATTCTTGACACGGCATTTAAAGCGGAATATGTCTTACCTAAAACAAGGTATGTGATCGAGGAATGCCTGGAAGAAATCGCGGCAGGCGGTTGACCGGTATATGGCTGTTCATACGGCAAACACTTCCTGGAGCTTGAATTCAAGCCCTTTAAAAACCCTTGACCTGAGGGTCAAATCGCTTTTGAATGATTCATAGTCTTTTATGATGTACTCGCCTTTGTCTTTCTCAAAGCAATAGACCAAGACTTCTTTTTTGTCAATATCGACGATCCAGTACTCCCTGACGCCGGTCTGCATGTACAAATCCAGCTTTTTTATCATGTCCTTCCTCTTGGTTGAGACTGACGTGATCTCCACCGCAAGTGTGGGAACCCCGGTATATCTGCCCTTATTATTGATTTTGTCCGTATCGCAGATGACAAGGATATCCGGCTGCACGACGCAGATATTTTGCTTTGTCTTCGCGAGCGTCACATCAAAAGGAGCGGTCAGAGGCCGGCATTTCTTGCCCTTGAACCAATTATACAAGCCTGCATGGATCTCTGATGAAACCAATTGGTGGTTATAACCCGGAGAGGCAAGCAGGTATAGTTCTCCATCGATCAATTCATATCTTTGGTCTGATTTTTCTGTGAATTCGATGAATTCTTCATAAGATATTCCTTGCTTATTATCCAAAATGTAATTTGCAGCTTCCTCAGCCACGATGATCCTTTCTTCGCACGGGACCAGTTTTGCAATCTCTTTGCCCTTCCTGGTGATAACGACATCTTCCAGGTCTGCGGCGATTTTTATATACTTCCCGAAGTTATTTTGTACTTCCGTCGATGGGACTTTCATTGTCATTGCCATAGCCTCC
>CAYWGM010000006.1:3907-7460 GCA_964457875.1 uncultured Eubacteriales bacterium
TTCCACCGGCCATTGTCTGTTCTGCTCAATCAGTGCTTCGAGGCCGGATTTTCAATGGACGGGATAGCCGAACCGGTATTCGGGGGCAATAGCGGCAACAGATCCAGATTTGAATGGATTGACATACCCGCGGTATTGGCGCTGAGATTCAGGAAATAACCTATAGTTCGTTGTATTTGTCTTTTTTGCCATAAGCCTTATCGATTGGATATTTCTTTTTATTCTGTTCGAGTTTGTCTTCTATTATCGTATCGATATCAAGATCCAGCGAATCAGCCATGAGGATGCAATACATCAGCACATCCGCCAACTCTTCGGCGAGCTTGTCTTTTTTATTGGCAACGGCCTCTTCCCACCCGGTCCACTGGAAATTATCAAGGAGCTCCGCCGCCTCCAGACTGATGGAGATCGCCAGATCCTTCGGATTGTGGTATTGCTTCCAATTGCGGTCATCCCTGAATTTTAGGATATTATTAATTATTTCTTTGTCCATATTATTCACCATATGTAAATCAATCTTTAGTTTACTATATTAGCAGGTTTTTGAATAGGAAGGCCGGACTTTTTTTAATGCTATGCAAATGATATACTACTACCAGAGTGAAAAGAACTTAAGGATCGGAGGGATAACTTTTGGCAGATTATAACCGTGTTAAGTATTGGATCGATTTATCACTTTATGATTTTGATACGGCTAAAGCTATGCTTGATACAAAAAGGTATCTATATGTTGGTTTCATGTGCCACCAAGCCATAGAGAAGAGTTTGAAAGCTTGCTTTGTATCAGCAAATGAAGCGAATCCGCCTTATACTCATAACTTGACAGTATTAGCTGAAAAGTCCGGAATATATGATGATTTATCTGATAAACAAAAAGACTTTATTGATTTTTTGGATCCTTTGAATATTGAAGCAAGGTATCCTGTTTTAAAAGAAAAGTTATTGCTGATTTTAACTGATAAAAAGTGCATGGAGATAATAAGTGCGACAGAGGAGTTGCTTAAGTGGATAATAAAGAAGTTTTAGAAAAGGCATTGAGATATGCTGTTTTAGTAAGGACTTTAATAAATCCTAAAAAAGTAATCCTATATGGCTCTCATTCCAAAGGGACAGCACATGATGAAAGTGATATAGATATTGCAGTAATCTGTGACAGGATTGATGGAGATTACCTTGAGCAATCTGCAAAGCTCTACAAATTGAGGAGAAATATCGACACAAGGATTGAACCGATTCTTTTGGAAGAAGGAAATGATGAAAGCGGTTTTGTAGAGGAGGTATTGAAGACCGGCACAGTAATTTATAATCGAACGTGAAAAACTACAAATACACTTGACAAAACTGGAAATCCTATGTCAAAATATTGAAAAGTGAGTATGTTTACGATCATACTTCAAGCAGCATAGGGGCGTCAAAGCCCTACACGCGGTAATTATAACCCCGCGGAGTCACTTTTAAGTGATTCCCCGGGGTTTTTGCATTATTGCATAACTGATTTTGTTTTGAGGAGGGTTGGTATGGCATCTATTGAGGAATATTACGATTCTTATGATGAATGGGGCAGATTGGTCAGACATAGGATTGAATTTGAGATGACAAAAAGGATCTTTGACAGGTTCATTCCTGCCGGTTCGGAAGTACTCGATATAGGAGGCGGCCCCGGAAGATACAGTATTTATCTTGCTAAAAAAGGACATAAGGCCACATTGGTGGACTTAAGCCAGAAACATATTGATCAGACCCTATAAAAAACTTCGGAGGAAGGGGTGAGTGTCGAGTGTATTAAGGGTAACGCTCTCGACCTGGACAAAATAATGAAGGGCAGGGAAAATGGATTTGATGCCGTCCTTTGTATGGGACCGATGTACCATCTTCTTGAGGAGCGGCAAAGGGTTGATGTTATAAATAAATGTCTGAAATTACTAAAAAGCAATGGCAGCTTGATCGTAAGCTTTATTTCGGCATATGCCGCTTTACTTGATTGTCTTAAAAATTATCCCCAAGAAGTCAATAATCTGAAAGAAAGTTTTCTTGCATATTTAAAAGATGGGAGATACTACTCATCAAATGATCAGGGATTTACAGACGCGTATTTTATCCATCCGTTAAGTATTAAGAATTTCTTTATACAATTTGGACTTGAGCCGCTTTACTTAGGGGCTGTTGAAGGACCGGGATGCCTGGTTGAGGATAAAATAATGCAATTAGATGAGCAGGCTTTTCAAAGCTGGCTGGATGTATTTGGGCGCGTATCTGAAGATCCCGTAATACTTGGCAGTTGCGAGCATCTGTTATATACAGGGAGGAAGATAAGGTATGAATATTGAGAGGGATATACTTGATGTAAATATTGATGTCAATTCAATCAAAAGTCATGAAGAATATGGGGAGCTTTGGAATAAACTCGGCAAGATCGAAATCAAGATGGTCGAAAAGAATGAGGAATGCAAACATAATGTTGGTGATATGTTTATTTATGAAACCCCCTATAAAAAGCCGGAAGGAGTTTGTAACGCGCTGCTGCACGTCCTTGAACTGTATACATGGAGGGTAGCGTTAGGCTTTCCGTCGTGGAATTCCGAAAACAGGAAAGTCTACAGAATCCATTGCCCCGACTCAAAAGGCACTGTCTGGGAGATGCGAAAGATATCAGATATGTCACCAAAGATTGCGATAAGAGAGATTAATGACGATGAAATCGATAATTCGGCAAGAATCATCAGAGAGTCTTTTTCTACTGTTGCGCAGGATTTTCTCCTTACACCGCAGAATTGCCCGTCCAATCCTGCTTTTATCACATCTGAGGCACTCCGCGACATAAAGGATAAAGGTGTAAAAATGTTTGGCATGTTTTATTCTGATGTCCAAATCGGGTTTGTTGCCATTGAAAAGGCTGATAATAATGTTTTCTATATGGAAAAGTTGTCTGTTAATCCAGAATTCAGACATTCAGGGTATGGCAGGCTACTGATGGATTATGTGGTCGATTACGTTAAGTCGCAGAATGGCGCTAAATTATCAATTGGCTTGATTAATGAAAATGAAGTACTGAAAAAGTGGTACTGCTCTTATGGATTTGTTAAGAAAGGTAGCAAAAAATTCGGACACTTGCCGTTTACTGTGTGCTTCATGGAGAAGGAGATAAGTAATTAGCGGCTGCAAGCCGTAGTTATATTGTCCTAATAAATGGAATATGTTAGGATGAATCTATATTCGAGGAGGTGCCGCTCATGAAAAAGAAACAATGCGTCGTTATTTCTATTGCTGCTCTGTTCACTTTGTTAATTTGTGTAAGTCTTTCCGGATGCGCTGTAATTGGAAACGGGCAACTGACGGAAAAAGACATTCCGATTCCCCAACCTTTCAAAGGCGTCAAAACGACAACCTCTGTAGACATCGTACTGGACGCTTCGCTTTCCGACAAGGCTTTGCTGGAAGGTGAAAGCAATATTGTCGATTTGACGGAAGTAGTTGATGAAGACGGATTGATGGTGGTCAAATGCAAGACAAAAAACTTAATGATCTCCACAAAACCGGTGACACTGCGTATCCC
>CAYWGM010000006.1:7560-16887 GCA_964457875.1 uncultured Eubacteriales bacterium
GTCATAACCGGGGCAGGAAGCGGGATTGGCAGGGAGACTGCGATTCTGTTTGCAAAGGAAGGCGCGAAAGTGGTCGTGTCCGACTATAATGCCAGGACTGCAGAAGAAACGGTAGAGATCATCAAGAGCGCCGGCGGTGAGACCATCATGGTCAAATGCGACGTTTCAAAAGAGGAAGAAGTAAAAAACCTGATGCAACAGACATTTGATAAGTTTGGACGCCTCGATTCCCTTTTCTCCAACGCCGGCATCGGCGAGGTCGGCTCTGCGGCCGATTTAAGCGAAGAAGCATGGGATCGTCTTATCGGAATAAACCTGAAAGGCGTCTTTCTTTGCGCCAAGCACGCGATCCCTTACATGAAGAAGAGCGGAGGCGGCAGTATCATAAATAACGCGTCCATCCTCGGGCATGTCGGTTTTCCCGGTGCGGCCGCATATAACGCAGCCAAAGGCGGGGTCGTCATACTGACTAAGAACCTTGCGCTGGATTATGCCAAAGACAGGATACGCGTCAATGCCGTAAGCCCCGGTTTTATACGCACTCCCATGGTGGAAAAGGGCGCTGTCGAGGGAATGCTCGATAAAATCGCGGCGATGCATCCGCTCGGGCGCCTCGGCGAACCGATAGAAGTCGCCAACTGCGTGCTCTTCCTCGCGTCCGAAGAATCGTCTTTTGTGACGGGCATCAGCTTGCTGGTCGATGGCGGCTATACCGCGCAGTAAGCATGATTAGAATCCGACATAGAATAAATAAAATGCGAAAAGTACGACTATAGCGCTGAATATGATTTTAAGCGCGTTGCCAACCTTTTGGGTTGATGGTGTCAATGCAAGCTTCTGTATGAAACCTATTGATGTACCCGCTATCAATATCAGGACACAGTGCCCTATAGAATAGATTGCCAACAGGATTATACCCAGGACGATATTTCCACGGCTTGCCACATACGCGAGTATCACCGCCAATACAGGTGTGGCGCAAGGTGATGACAGCACGCCGCCCAATATCCCCAAGAGAAAAGCGCCAATTAACCCTTTTCCTCTTTTATCTCCCTTTTCTCCCTTTTCTCCCTTTCCATCCTCTATTACGCCATCCGGGATCTTGCATACCTTTGGCCCGGCTGCAATTTTCAGTACCCCGAGCATTTGCAGACCTACAAACAGCATAATGACGCCAAGCACTATATACCACCACTTGCCGACGCCTGTCATGAGCCTCCCGAGCAATGCCGACGCCGCGCCCAATGCCGTCAGCGTCGTTACGAGGCCTGCGCAAAATAACAGCGAGTATTTGAAAGCCCTTTTTCTGCTGTCTGATGCGTATCCTCCGACATAGCCTATCACAAGGGGTATGGTGGACATGACGCAAGGGCTGAATGATGATATGATGCCGGCGACAAGGGCCATTGCGGCGGCCAGCCATATGTTTTGCGAAAGCAGTTGTCCGAATTCCGAAAGCATATTATCGTACTCCCACTTTTTCTTCAATTACCTTCTTAAGCGCATCCTTTTCAATAAAACCTGTGTTGCTCCAGACTTCGTTGCCCTCCGAATCGTATAGTATCTGGGTGGGTATGAGCTCAAAAGGATGTTTCTTATAATACTCCATCGCCAGGTCGTACTGCTTGTCGATATCTACCGGTTCGACGATAAGCCTGCTTTTGTATTCGTTTTTCAATTCTTTTAAAATCGGCGCCATCATCCGGCAAGGCTGGCATGTCTCCGACCCGAGCTCCACAAGTTTCGGGAGGTTCTCTCCCTGCTGAGTGGTCTCGTCAGTAGAAGGAGGCATACCGGCTTTTTGCAGGTTCTTATATAGGAATATCCCTACCACAACGAGCAGTACTGCTAATACAATGCTGATTTTTTGCCTTCCTGACATCATAGTCCTCCTTCAGTTCCTTCCGGGCAGTTCCTTCCGGGAATACATAACTCTTATGTCTGTTTAAATTATAATTTATCATATCGGCATCAAACAAGCATATATGGTTAACAAATTTTACATTATGTTAATATACTGAAATATATGTGTTATCCATGAGGAGGATTTTGTGGCATTCTCTGAAAGAGAACTGTTGGCGAGGCTGATTAAATGCGAAGCCGGCGGGGAAGGGGCAGACGGTATGAAGGCCGTCGCCACCGTAATTATGAACAGGGTGCATGTCGCATACGGAGAATATCTCAGGGTGAACCAAGGCAGCCTGCGGCGGGTGATAGAGCAACCATTCCAGTTTACATGCATGATGTCGACTGTATATGGGAGTGTGAATCCTCAGACGGTATGGGCAACCCCGCCGGAGCAGATACATTACGACATTGCCGACTGGGCGCTGGCAGGCAACAAGCACCAGGGGGCCGGTGACTGCCTATGGTATTATAATCCTTTCAGCCCGGCATGTGAAAACTATTTCCCCCGTAACAGAACCGGCAGCTATTTCAACAGGATCGGGCAGCATTGCTTCTATTTGCCGACATCGTTGTACGCTAATACTTGAAATCTTGAAACAAATAAAATAACAAATATCAGTGAAGAGAAAGGGAATACAATTATGTCATATATGAATAATAAGGTTAACAGGAATGCATGCGCTATGCCTTCGGTTGGTGGGAGCGGCATGTTTCCAGCGGCCGGTATTTTTCCGACAACCAATCAGATGCCTACTGGGACACCGACCGGCCCGGCAACGTCTCCGCTGCCGTTTCCGGCAGGGCAGATCGGACAGCAGTTCCCAATGGCGCAGCCGTTGTTAATGACGCAGCCACCGTTGATAGGGCAACCGTCTCCGCAGACGGTCGAAAGTACCGCATACCTTCCCGGTTTCCTCAGAACGCAAATAGGTCGGAGAATGCGTATTGAGTTTCTTATCGGTACGACAGGACCGCTTGTGGACCGGACGGGTACGCTTCTTGCAGTCGGTGCAAGCTATATCCTTATACAGCCGTCCGACAGCGATGATCTGCTCACTTGCGACATGTATTCGATCAAGTTTGTGACGATATTGCTGTAGTCGTGAGTTTATTTAATTCGAATCGGAGTGCCCTGATGAAAGACGATCTTCCATCTGCCGTCCATCAGCTTCCATATTGAGCTGCGGAGCGCGTGTTTCGGGTCTTCATCTGGGTTATGCCTGTGAGATACGTATGTGGCTAATACTACGTCATCTGCCAATACCTTTATTGAGAAATCGTTGAAAACATCAAAACGAATCAGTAATATTTCAGTTGAATTCTGACAATCGAAATTGGCTGTAACCTCTGATATTTCTGAGAAATAGTTTGCAATCGTTGTGATTTTTCGATTGTAACGATTCATAACGATTAATGTGCTATTTTAATTTGAACCGCCCTAATCGAAGCTTTCTCTATTGACAAAGTATCGTTACAGCGATATACTAAAAGCGTATAATGTGGTATCGTTGTGGCGATACTCTTTAACAGGAGGACTTCACTATGATTATATATCACGGCTCGCCTCAAATCGTGAAGCAGCCCGAGCTTGGCAAAGGTAAGTCATATAATGATTACGGGCAAGGATTTTATTGCACGGGAAGCCTGGACTTAGCCAAAGAATGGGCTTGCCCGACCCAGAAGGACGGTTTTGCCAACAAGTATACCCTCAATACTGAAGGGCTTTCTTTGCTTCACCTTTCCGGTGGTAGCTATCACATATTGAACTGGCTGGCTCTGCTGCTTAAAAACCGCACTTTTGATCTGTCTGCGGCACTTGCCTTGCAGGCACGAGAATATGTCGTACAGACTTTTATGCCGGTTCTGGCAGGGAAGGATTACATTATAGGCTACAGGGCTGATGATTCATATTTCTCCTTTGCGGAGGATTTTATCAGCGGAATCCTTTCTTTGCGAGATTTAAGCGAGGCTATGCGTCTTGGAGCTCTTGGCGAGCAAGTGGTTTTGATTTCTCCAAAGGCTTTTGAGCAAATCCATTTTGAAGGCTATGAAGCGGCAAGCTATCAAGAATATCACATTAAGCGGATGAGCAGAGATAACCTTGCCCGCCAGGAATATCAAAGCAGGAAAAGAGATATTAAGACATTGAAGAAGGACCTGTATGTGCTGGATATCCTTAGAGAGGAGATGAAAAACGATGACCCACGCTTACAAAGAATCCTACCTGAATAAAGCGCAAAAAACCCTTGCGGCGATGATGGTCTATGCAGTTTACGATCTGAACTACGAACCGGATGAATTCTTCATGTTGTTCTTGCAGTCCGGGCTTGTGGATGAATTCGGCAGAGGCAATCCCAAATATATTGCAGGGAAAAGCGGGGCTGAACTTGCCCGCGAAGTCATTTTGATTACAACCGGTCAGTCTGTGGATGTAGTTCCTGCGCCGCACTTTGAGCGTTCACCGGTCTATTGGGCTGCTTGGGCGCTGGCATATTATCAATGGTATTCGGGATACAGCTTTGAAGAAATCCATAAAGCTTTGCCTTTTGCCGAACTGTTGAATATGTACTCTACCCTTCACGAGGCCGATATAAATAAGTTTGTTTCAGTAGCGGATGAAGTTTTGATTGAGAGCAAAAGGAAAAGTGAAACCAATTTAAGTCGGCTACGGAAGGCTCGGGGACTTTCGCAGAAGGAGCTTGCTGAAACCTCGGGTGTTGCCCTGCGTATGATTCAACTTTATGAGCAGAAGCAAAATGATATTAATAAAGCACAGGCGTCTTCGCTGCAGAGCCTGGCACAAGCGCTGGGGTGCAAGATAGAAGATTTGTTTGAATGATATCTATTTGTCTTTCAGACTGTCCGAAAATCCGCCCAAACCAACCTTCCATAAGTAAATATATCAATAATATATAGTATAATAAAATAATCCGAGACAAAAAAGCTTAGTATAAAAAGCTGAAAAGCCCGATAAATCGGACTTTTCAGATAAATTGTGGCGGAGAGGGTGGGATTCGAACCCACGTGCGATTGCTCGCAAACTGATTTCGAGTCAGCCCCGTTATGACCGCTTCGATACCTCTCCGTATTATTGGATGAATCCGCAATACGTATGGATTCACCGCAAAATATTCTAACACAGGCTGCGCTTTAAAACAATATTCTTCATTTGGGTTCAGTTGCGTTCAGCCGCGCGCAGGCAGGCGAAAAAGTCCTTCAGTATCCTGGAGCATTCTTCCTCAAGGATGCCTCCTTCGACTATAACATCATGATTGAACATGCCGGCACGGAAGAGGTCGGTCACGGAGCCTGCGGCGCCTGCCTTCGGATCTCTTGCGCCATAGCGGACGCTCCTGATCCTTGACTGTATGATCGCGCCGGCGCACATGGGGCAGGGTTCGAGGGTGACATACAGGTCGCAATCGCTCAGCCGCCATGAATGCAGCTTTTTTGACGCCTTTTTTATGGCGATGAGCTCGGCATGGGCAAGCGGGTCGTTTGCCGCCTCTCTTTTATTACGCCCCCGCGCGATTATCCTGTCGTCTTTTACGATCACTGCGCCGACCGGGGATTCGCCTTCTAAAAAGGCCTTTTTAGCCTCTTTTAAGGCTTCCCTCATGAACTTCATATCTAAATCACCTTGACTTTGACTTACGGTTTGCAGAAAGCAAACTCGTAATGTTAGAGTACCTTTTTGTTGCCAGCGCGGCTTCTTCGCTATCCGGAATATGGTCCGCATACCTTGCGCGTTCATATGCAATGGTCAGATGCTTCAGGTCATCGGCGAAGGAGGTTTTATCTGCAGTAGCGCCGCCGGGGCTCGTATCATTCGAATACGCATCATGTGCATATGCCTCATGCGAATACGCATTGCTTGCATACGCATGGACCGCTTTGCCGTATATCTCGGCTGTCGTATCATGCGGGGCGATATCCGCGCCCTTTCCGGCCAGTATGCATAATATGGCGCCGTACATCAGCCTCAGCCGTTCGACCGGATCCGCCGACTTCTTCAGCCTGCGCAGCCTGTTCTGAAGCAGCGTAGCACCCTTCAGTACGGCTTTCTTCCGCTGCGCCTTTTCGGAAGGAACGATTATCTCCACTACGTCTACATAGTATTCGTTGAACGGTTTTCTCGCTTCGCCGGGCGCCAGTATCCGCTTGATCAGATTGATGAACGATATGACCGATTCCTTTATTTCGGCGAATATCGCCGGTATCAGTTTAATCGAAAGGTAGATCATAAGCGCTATGAACAATATGGTGAGTATCAGGCCGATAATGCTGTTTCCTCCGGACATATCCGTTGGCGCTTCCTGGCCTAGTCCGCCGAAAGGATCCTGCGAACCGCCTTCAGTACCTTTCTTACCAAACAGTGTAATGATATGATGCATTGCACGAAAGATGAATAAAATGACTTTGCCTGCAATACCTACGATGAAGATCATTATTCCTTTAAGATTGAAAAGCAGCATTATTATAGCGAACAACGCAATGATGTGCCAGGTGTTGTATCTCCTGATGTTTTTAGAATCGCTGGAGATCTCGCCATCCATTTTCAAGTGGTCCTCGAGTTGCTCGCGATTCTTGACGATCATACCTGTCGTCATGAAAAACAAGCCCAGCAGAAGCTCATATGCCCTTATGCCGCTCAGACTTGTGAGGGTATATGACGATAGCAGGGATATTACCGCAAAGATCATACCGGCCCCGATCTTGTGGCTGCTCAGGAAATAATCCTGTTTTGACTGGGACGCCCTTATGCCCGTGATATAGAAGATTAATACAGCCGGGGCTTCGAACAGTATCAGCCAGACGCTCTTCGACAATGATACGGAAATCAGGACGTACAGGCTTGCCGGAATCAGTATGGTCGAATATGCTGCGAGACCGAATATCAATCTCTTCCTGTTGCCGGCTATCAGCCTGGATAACGCATAGCCCGCATATGCGGCGGCGATACCGGCCGCAAACATTAAGACCCCTCCGTCATCGGCAAAGAGGTATTGGCGCAACGCCATGAACGTCATATATTCAAATGAGAATATGCTCGTAATTTCAAGGAGTCTGATCAATTCTCTCCGGACGCTTTGCCTCATATTGCTTCCCGCCTATGATAGAAAACCTTCAGGTCATCGGGCCCCTTCCAGCCGGAATCATCCGTTTCCATGGGATTCAGCACAATTACGGTAACATTGTTGCCTTGCTCCCTCAATCCCCGCATCAGATCCGCCAGCTGTTGGTTGATGTATGCGGTTACGAAAAAAACGTCGCTCCCGGCCACTTTACCGGCTATTTTGTTCAAATGCCGTTCGATCCTGTCTTTCTGGCGCATCTCGATGGCGGCGAGCAATTTCATCAGAGAAGCGACGTGCTCCCTTCCGGATGCCGTGTCAGATAGCGCGACCTGCTCCGCCGAGTTGCTGTCGTCGTCGCCGGTCGGATCGCATGTATGGGCATTCGAGCTGAACCTTACGGGTATGCCGTTTGCAAGCGCGT
This sequence comes from uncultured Eubacteriales bacterium, assembly GCA_964457875.1. GTDB lineage: Bacteria > Bacillota > Clostridia > Acetivibrionales > CAYWGM01 > CAYWGM01. The sequence continues at coordinate 14,968 of CAYWGM010000006.1, forward strand.
GGTCAAAAAGTGTTGCCGCCACTCTGATACCCAATTCCATCACATCTTTAAAAACGACGTGGTCATTCTCGTGATGCAGCGATTGGATGTTCAGGATGACTGTCATCGAAGGATTTGAAGAATAATCGTTGTTCCTGGTCATCAATCTGCCCGTCTTGGCGCTGGCAGCCCAGTGTATGCGGTTCATCGGGTCGCGCGGCGTATACTCCCTGGCGCCCGAAACGATGAACGGGTCGTCGATTATCCATCTTTTGACTATGGTATCGCCATGCAGGTAATTTGCCGGAAAAAACAGCTCATCAAGGTTGACGGTGGCAGGATAGACAATGATGGAGGCATCGACATCGGCCATCTTAGATCTGGTGCAGATACCGAGCAGGTCCCCGGAGATGAGCACGGCGCTGCTGCTTTTATAAATGCCTCTTTTTGTGCATTTCAATCTCCAGCTCCTTGTGGTTTTCTGATAACTCCGGAGCAGGTAGTTGCTGGTGACATACCTGTTTTTCTGCGCTGCTACGGTCTTTGATCCGATGAATTCAAGCCATATCGACGATTGGAGTTCCGCCCTGATCCAGGGGAGTGGCAGCAGCTTCCTGTTATATATGGTCTCCACGAGCATGACGCTGCCGCCTTCCATGACCTCCTGCTCGCTGAACGCGCAGTCATATTCGAGGTTGTTGAATGCCAGCCTGTTATAAATCTGTGCTTGTAGTATAATCACCAGAAAAACTATCAGCACTAATGCGATTATTTCCATATGCCGCACTTATATCCTTATTCAATCCTTATTCACAGTTCTTCCGTAGGAACCGGTATTTCGTCGAGAATATGGCTTATGACCGATTCGGCATCCATGGGACTTCTGCTTATCGAATGGCCCTTCAGCATCAGCCTGTGCGCCAGGACCGGAGCGGCCGCATGTTTTATGTCATCCGGGGTGACGAAGTCCCTGCCGTTCAATACGGCGTTTGCCTGCGAGGCCTTCATCAAAGCGATGCTCCCTCTCGGACTTATTCCGAGCGATATCCGGTCGTGCTTTCTTGTCCTTTCGACTATTCTCATCATATAAGTCTTAAGAGTATCATTGATAAGTACCTGGGCGATCGAATCCTGTGCGTCTATGATCTCCGGCGCATTTGCGACACAACCGATATCCCCGAAAGGATTGCCTTCGCGGAACCGGTCGAGGATCTCCAGACCTTGTTCAAATGATGGGTAGCCTATCCTGAGCCGCATGAAGAACCTGTCCAGCTGGGCCTCGGGCAGGGGGAACGTACCCTGGATCTCCACGGGATTTTGCGTGGCTATGACGAAAAAAGGCCTCGTTAGCTTCTTAGTTTCACCGTCGATAGTGACCTGCCTTTCCTCCATACATTCCAGCAGACTTGACTGTGTCCGAGGTGTGGCCCTGTTAATCTCGTCGGCTAAGATAACATTTGAAAACACCGGTCCCGGCCTGAATTTGAATTCCCCGGCCTTCTGGTCGAAATAGTTGACGCCGGTCAGATCGGATGGCAACATATCGGGTGTGAACTGCACGCGTTTGTAAACGCAGTCCATCGACTTCGCAAGGCACTTGGCGAGCATAGTTTTGCCGACTCCCGGCACGTCTTCGAGCAATACATGCCCGGAACATAAAAGCGATATCAGAACCAGATCTATCGTATCATCCTTACCGACAATGACTCTGGAAATATTCTCTCTTAATTTTCCGGCAAGGGATCTTATTTCTTCTATCTTCACAAAATGCCTCCATGTTTGGTGATGACAGTTGTAATATTCACCGTTATGAATATATTCTAAACCGCTATCGGCATGCAATGCAAATATATTTATTGATAACGCGTTTGACGCTATGATAAAATTATTATGTCATGAATGATAAGAAAATCGGAAACATCATTTTAATATTGATTGCCA
>CAYWGM010000006.1:16987-24340 GCA_964457875.1 uncultured Eubacteriales bacterium
TATTATGTCATGAATGATAAGAAAATCGGAAACATCATTTTAATATTGATTGCCATAATAATTATCGCCGTACTGGTCGCCTCATTTTTGCCGTTGAGCGGTCGGAATCCGTTATCGGCGATACAGAATGAATTCAATGAGGATAAAACATATGGCATCGCCGGCATCGAAATAATAGATGCAGGTACTGTAAGCACTCGGGTCAATATCGTTCCGGTCGATACGGATGAGATCAGGATCCGCTATTATGGCTCGTATTCAGGGATGAATAAACTCGAGTTCAAAATGGAATTGTCGAATGGGAGACTCCATGTATGGGAAGTTTTCGACAGAGGGACGTTCAACCTGAATTTGGGTTTCAACCGCTCCGATTTAAAGCTGGATATATATATACCAAGGACGTACGCCAATGATTTAAAGATTAATACGGTATCCGGAGCGCTCGATCTGAAATCCGTACATACTGCCTCGTCCAATCTGAGGACTGTTTCCGGGGAAATCAATGCTCAATTTGACGAGTTTAACGGCGATATCAGTGCTTCTACGACTTCAGGCCAAATCAGCTTGTTATTGCCGGCCGATGCAGAATTCAAGCTTAAGGCCAATACCGTCTCCGGCGGTATACAATGTGACTTTCCGGTTACAGTACAGGGCACGGTCAGACGCAACAATATGGTAGGTGTGGTCGGAGGCGGCGGCCGTCAAATATCCCTAACATCCGTTTCGGGCAATATCATAATTAATAAATAAATACATAGGTCGAAAGGAGAAAACTGAAATGAAACAAAATAAATCGACATTTGCGCTCTATTTCGGAAACCGCGGATTTTTTCCGGCTTCCCTCATTTCGTCTGCGCGGCAGGAGATGAAGCAGGTGCTCGAGGGGCTCGGATATGGGACGCTGATGCTTGATGCCGGCGCTACGCGTCACGGAGCTATCGAATCAACAGGCGAAGGGGAAATCTATGCAAATTTCCTCAGGGCCAATCAAGGTAAATACGACGGAGTGATCCTCTGTCTTCCGAATTTCGGGGACGAGACCGGTGCAATCGCAGCTCTGAAGGATGCGGGCGTACCGATATTCATACAGGCATACCCGGACGAAATGGACAAGATGGGGGTGGAATCAAGAAGGGATGCATTCTGCGGCAAGATTTCAATAATGAATGTGTTCAAGCAATATGGATTGAAATTCACGATCATGAAACCACATACGGTGAGCCCATCAAGCAAGCGCTTCAAGGAAAGCATCGAATACTTCGACCGTCTGTGCAAGGTGTATAAAGGCGTCAGGAGGATGACGGTAGGAGCGATAGGCGCAAGGACGACAGCCTTCAAAACGGTCAGGATCGACGAGACCACTCTGCAACGGAATGGTATTACAGTTGAGACGATTGACCTTTCGGATTTATTTGCGCGTGTGAATAAAATTAAGGCCGGGGATTCCGGATTTAAGGAAAACATGGAGCAACTGAAAGACGCGACCACCTGGAAAGATATCCCTGAGGCTTCCATAACCAGGCTTACTCAACTTTACATCGCGCTGCACAACATAATCGAAGAGTATAAGATGGATGCCATTTCACTCAGGTGCTGGACAGAGATGCAATCGCAGATGGGAGTATCGCCGTGCGTACTGCTCGGGATGCTGAACGATGCCGGCATACCTGCGGCTTGTGAAGTGGATGTCGGCAATGCTATCATGATGTATGCGCTGCAGCTTGCTTCGGGTAATGCGGCCATTTGTCTTGACTGGAATAATAATTATAATGAAGATGAAGATAAATGCATCATATTCCATTGCGGCCCGGTGCCTCCAAGCCTCATGGTCGGCAAGGGGCGCATATCCGATCACTTGATAATCGCTAATTCTGTGGGCAAAGGGTGCGGTTACGGCTGTAACGTCGGAAGCATAAAACCGATGGACTTCACTTTTGGGAGCTTATTGACCGATGCCGGTAAGATCAGGCTTTATCTGGGCGAAGGAATGATCACTGACGATTACATACCGGAAGAATTCTTCGGATGCGGGGGTGTCGCCAAAATACCCAACCTGCAGGATGTAATGCTTCATATCGGGCACGCAGGACACAGGCATCATGTGAGCATCGCCCCGGGTATGGTCATGGGACCGGTACGAGAAGCGCTTGAAGGTTATCTTGGGTTCGAAGTCACTGTACCGCAAAACCGGTGATATAAAAAAGTCAAAAGCCGGGTGGTGAAAAACACTGTCCGGCTTTTTATAAAAATGAACCATTATTACTATTCCTGATAGTATTTATTATCTAGTTTCTTTCACCTCTCCGGATGGTATCATTAAATCAGGCAGTCAATCTATTAATTTGCAGGGATGAGACATATGCCACAGCAATACCCTGACTGGTACCTTCTTGAAAAAGAAACTTTCAAAACGACAAGGAAACTGACCGGTTTGAGAGAACTCCAATATTATCTGTCAAACCATGATCCTTACATAGTCAGGCTTGCAATTTTGAGGCTACGCGAATTGAAGCTGAAGGATTCGGTCGACAGCCTGCGCGATGTCATGAATGATGGCGCAATGCCTTTGCATATCAAGGAACTGGCGGCTTGGGCAATAAAATCGATAAGCTATCACTGCGGCATTGATATTTTCAGTAATGACGGATTACTGTCCAAATATACCGGGGTGGAAGAATATGAAAAACTATGGGGTTTTAATGTAATCGGCGCAGGTTCGCCGATGCAGCTGAGCACCAGAAGCTCGATAATGGAAAAAGAGCTGGCATCGGATATTGTCCAGTCGCGGTTCGGCGAAGGTGTAGAACTTGATATGCCTTTTCCGGTAAAAGAGTGGGTATCTGCCTTTTTCACCGATTTTCCCGGAATGTTTTCCAACCTGCTCAGAAATACCGTATCATTGCTTTTTACCACGCCTTTGGCAGCAATAAAGGCAATGGCCAGATCGTGCAGGGCTGCTGCCATTAGCAGAAGAAAGGTTCATAAGAGCGCACATACGACTAAAATAGGATTGAAAGAGGCCATGGACGGCATCGAAGCGGGAACAGGCATCGACGAAATGGAAAAATCCAGGATTGCGTTAAATTATTATTTTACAAATGAACATTTTGATAGCTGTAACTATATCCATTTATACAAGAAATTCCACGGCAACGACCTTGCGCCGTTCAAACCGGCAGTAAGCGCCGGATATCACATCAGAAGAGGTTTTGAATTTGTTTTGAATACAATTGCCTTTCCATTTAAGGTAATATACGCCCATAAGCTTCTAATATCAGCATTGTTGATTGCCTTATACCTGCTGTGTACATATACGCTTACGGGAAAGATGGCGGCTAATAAATATCTTGGCCTTGAATTGCCCGAGCTAAGCAAAATATATTCGTCTGCAAAGGATTATATCATTGATTTCAGTGAATTACTCGGCTTTGCTAAACCGGCTTCCGATACATCTGGCGATTACGGCACGTCAGGTATCGCTGATGCAGAAACCGATAAAAACATCGCTAAAAACACGAGTTACAGGGTCGCCGCAAAAAGCGGCCTGAATATCAGGGAGGGCCCCGGTGTTAAATACGGGAAGCTGCTGGATCGTACGATAAAATATGATTCGGTGCTGACATATTTATCGAAGAATTCTACCGATTCAAGCGGAATGACATGGTATTATATTGAGACCGAGAGCGGCCTCAGAGGATGGGTCTGGTCAAAATGGCTCGAAAGAGTGGAGTTATGAGCAGAATACAACTTGCAGCCGGTCTTTTACACGAACTGGATGAAGTATATAAAAAAAGTGAAGAACTGATGAGTCGGATTACAAATGATTCAGACAAATACCTTATCGATGCATATGATGAAGGCGCGCCTGAAATCAAATCAAAGACAGGAGAGTACAAACAAAATGTGCTCAGGATGAAAACGCTCGGTAATGATGTTACCCGGGATATCAACGGTTGGTATGAGTTTTCACAGGATCGCACGCAGATGAAGAGTCTTGTTTATCCGCTCAAATTCAGTATCAGGCTCAATTCATTAAAACGGCGCATAAAAAAAGCTAATGATGAGATGCAGAGGCTTACCATCAGGAATCGGTTTTTAAAAGAAGAACTCATCGTATGGGAACAGGAATTGGAGCGCAAGACACTCAAGGATATGGAAAACAGCGAAGAGTATATTGAGTGTAAGCAATGCAGAAAATGCATGAATGATATCATCGCCGATCTGAAATTCATTCTTCCGTCTATTCCAGGTATTTGTCCTGTCAGTGTTGAAGTCGGGAAAGCGGGGCTGCTTGCTGAACGTCTGCCATCGATACCATAATACCTATTCTTGATTAATTATGGATAAAAACAGCTTTACAAGGTCCGGATCAAATTGTGTTCCCGCACATTTTTCAAGTTCTTCCACAGCCTTGGCATTTGATACCGGCGCTGCGTACGGACGGCTGTGCGTCATAACGTCATAGGCGTCAATAATTGCCAATATACGCGATATGACAGGTATTTTATCACCTTTAAGGCCGCTGGGGTATCCTGTGCCGTCAAACCTCTCGTGATGATGTAGTATCGCTTTGGCTATATGCATCAATTCCGGCGTAGCTTCGGCTATACGATAGCCGATCTCAGGATGAGTTTTCATGATTGCCCACTCTTCCTGATTCAGTTTGCGTGGTTTTAACAATATATTATCTGGTATTGCAATCTTGCCGATATCATGTAATGTTGCAAGAAGGGCCAGCTGGTCGATTTCATCATCCGGTAATCTGCCGGCCTTGCCTAATTCCACGCATAAGCTTTGTATCCTCAAGGTGTGTTCTTCAGTCTCATGGCTTTTTTGGGCAAGAATACTGATGATGGATGATATGATGGCGCTCCGCGCACTTTTGCTTTCCAGCAGTTTATTGCGGTACATCCGTTTTTCGGCTTCTCTGATGATTTCATAAATATCTGTTTGGGTATCCGTCATAGTTGCTGTCCCTAATGCGATGCTCGGCTTGACGGGCAAACCTTTGACTTCATTGCACGCCTGTCTGATACGCGTGCATATCTTCATGCAGGTTTCTTCATTGGCGTTGTACAGCAGTATGACATACTCATCGCCGCCCCATCTGGCAATGAAGTCACTGTTCCTGCAGCATTTTTTCAATATCTGGGCTACCAGCTTTAGTAGTTTATCACCTTCTTCATGCCCGAATATATCATTTGCGATCTTTAAACCGTTAAGATCGCCCATGATAATGGATAACGGAAGGCTCGCCGTCTTTCTGAGCTTATCGAGCTCAGCTTCAAAACCGGCTCTGTTGTGGAGTCCCGTAAGCATATCGTTAAATGTCAAATAATTGATTTGCCTCTCTGCTTGTTTTTGTTCATTTATATCAGACAATGCACCTGCCATTCTCACAGGATTGCCGTCGTCCGTCTTTTTGACGACCCTGGCTCTGTTGAGCACCCATTTCCATTTCCCGGCTCCGTCCTTCATCCTGTATTCGGTATTCAGATAAGCCGTCTCTCCGGAAATGCACTTTTCAAGGTCGGATTTAGCTCTCTGCATATCGTCAGGATGTATCAGTTCCATCCAAACCGCGATATTGTCAATCCTCTTATCTTCGGCGTACCCGAGTATCTCTGTCCATCTGCTGCTGCAATATAATTTGCCGGAAGGTATATCCCAATCCCAAAAGCCGTCGTTTGTGCCTTCCATCAGCAACCTAAGCCGCTGTTCATTGGACTTCAGCTCATTCTGCGCCGAATCAAGCTCTTCAAGCAGCTTGTTGGCTGCCTTGCCAAGATTTGCAAACTCATCGGTGCCTTTCACAGAAATGCGTTCTTTAGAGATATTCTTGCTTAGGGTAAGCCTGTTGAAAAAATTATCAAAATGCTCTATTCTGGATATCACAAGCTTTCTGAGGATAGCTATGATAATAATCGTCATAAGGAAAGCGCAGGCTGAAAAGGCTGATATGTAAGCCCAGAAGCTGCCGATTCCCCATCGGTACAATGTACGCGGGATTTCCTGTTTTACTATGAGGCGCTGTTCACCGAAAATATCGTTGATAACGGAGTAATGCTCCATTACGTGTGCGTTCAGGGGAATTGATACTGTCATCCCGTTATTGTTATCTGCCAGGATACCGCGAATATTTTCATTTGAATCATCTGCTAATTCGCTTATCTCAATTTTTGAATATGTGATATTCTCAAGCTGCGCTAATATCTTTTCATCAAGATACTGTCCGATGATAAGCGTACCTGCAGCCGGGCTGTTTCTGTCGGAATTTAGGATCGGACGGCACGATATGAGGATAGGCCCGGTATTCAGGTTGATGATGCCTGATAATGCGCCGCCGCTGTTTTTATTGTTTACAAGTATCTTACCGCTATTTAAATATTCGCCCAAATTTGCCGGAGGTTGATCGATAAGTTCTCCCTGCATATCCATAGATAAATTGCAGACAATACTGCCATCGATATTTATAAATATCATAAAATCTATATCCAATGCAGTGAGCGTAGACGCATCAAGGTTCATATCTATAAATTCATGATTGCCGTCCTGCACGAAGTTGTATGCGTCATCCCATGCGGACCAGTCGGTGCAGGTCGAATCAAGGTGATCTGCCATACTTGAGATGATATTCGCCATCCTGTCCGATTCCTGCTTCAACAGGAGTTGTTCCTGATACAGTAAATCCTTGAACAGTATAAAGCGAGATACCATAAACACTGTCATCACAAGTGTAATAGTAGCAAGCGTCACAATAACCACGGTCTTTTTTCTTATGCTCATTCATACCACCTTTGTCTCATGCATGGTTCATCTTTTGTATGGACGGCATCACCCTGTTGCCATTATCTTTCATTACCTCCATAAGGGCGGGTACAATCATATTATATTATATCATTAAAAACAATAAATTAAATCCGCCGGTTTCATGGAGCATACCACATCATACCATATCACATCACATCATACCATATCACATCATATCTGTAGCTAAAGCTTACCTGCCGGTAACAATGCCCTAATGCTCAGATATATGGAATATATTTACAATATATTCAGCATTACTTCAAAATTTGCACGAATAGGTGCAACGCTGCCATCCTACTATAAAACAAACCCACCATCAACTGTTTTTATCAATAAATGGTGGGTTCTTTGGTTCTCTGGTACGCCCGAGACGATTTGAACGTCCGGATGCAGGTTTAGGAAACCTGTGCCTTATCCACTTGGCTACGGGCGCATATATCAACAATTTCTAATTTTAAGGCGGCGCGCGCGATTTGTCAACTTCAGCCGCGGGTATAATATATGCGGGTATAATATATGCGGGTACAATATTTATTATAAGCA
>CAYWGM010000006.1:24440-50547 GCA_964457875.1 uncultured Eubacteriales bacterium
GCGGGTATAATATATGCGGGTATAATATATGCGGGTACAATATTTATTATAAGCATATTAATACAATAGCAAGAGATGAGGGTGGTATTTATTAAAAATCATAAGCAACTAAAGCAACTAAAGCAGGCTACTTTCGCCGGCGGCTGTTTTTGGTGCATGGTGCAGCCTTTTGCCAGGCTCAAGGGCGTTGAAAGTGTTGTATCGGGATATACTGGTGGCACTGTCGAAAATCCTGCGTATGAAGATGTTTGCTCGGGTAAAACAGGCCATTATGAAGCAGTGCAGATAACGTACGACCCCTCCGCGATAACCTACGACGAACTTCTCGATATGTTCTGGAAACAGGTCGATCCTGCCGACCCCGGCGGACAGTTCGCTGACCGGGGGACGCAGTACCGGACCGCGATATTCTATCATGATGAAGAACAAAAGAAAGTGGCGGAAGAGTCAAAGACGAGGATTAGCACATCCACATCAAATGCCCCGGATAGGCCTGTTGCAACCGCAATACTGCCATTTGCCATCTTTTATCCAGCCGAAGATTATCATCAGGATTATTATCTAAAAAACCCGCAGCACTATTATAGCTATAAAGCGGGTTCCGGGCGCGGCAAACTGACCCGGATGCAATATGACGTAACACGCAGGAACGCCACCGAGCCGCCGTTCCAAAACGAATATTGGAATAATAAAAGGGATGGGATATATGTCGATGTGATTTCGGGCGAACCATTGTTCAGCTCGCCGGACAAATTCGATTCGGGCTGCGGCTGGCCAAGTTTCACCAAGCCTTTGATAAAAACGAGTATCGTAGAAAGGCCGGATACCAGCCATTCCATGACCAGGACGGAGGTCAGGAGCAAGAACGCCGATTCGCATCTGGGCCATGTCTTCGCCGACGGACCGGCGCCTTCCGGGATGCGTTACTGCATCAACTCGGCATCATTGAAGTTCATCCCGAAAGAAGACATGGAAAAAGAAGGTTATGGCGAGTACTTGCGCCTGTTTGAAAAATGACCTATATTATCTTCCTGACCCTGAAATTATCCAGCAGCACCGGCCAATTCTGCGGGAATGGCGATGAAAGCTCCCAATAGCTGACCCCTCTCAGGTTGTATTGCTTCACCACATCATATTTCGCCTGTACGCTCCTTGCATCCTCGAACCACACTTCATGGGCCACCCCATCGGCGACATAGTTGTAAAAAGGTGATTGATAGAGCTGGTTGTATTTGATGTCGACGCCATTTCTGAAGGCCCTGCTGACGGCCTCTTGCGGGCTTATGGTGGCAGCTATGGTCTGGCCTGCTACGAAAGGCAGCCTCCAGTCCCTGCCATATGTCGGCATCCCCATGAGGATCTTGTTCCTCGGGATTACGGTAACTGCGAAATCCAGGACGCGTTTGACTTCGTTGATCGGTGCGATGGCCCATGGCGGACCGCCTGCCCAGCCCCATTCATAAGTCATGAGCACGACATAATCCAGCACCCGCCCATGGAATGCATAATCGTGGGCTTCATACAGCAGTCCTGCCTGCGTAGCCGACACCTTCGGGGCAAGCGCCGACGAAACGAGGTATCCCAGGGGACGCAGCCTGTCGGTGACTCGTACGAGGAATCTGTTGTAGTCCTCCCTGTTGCGCGGGAACACATATTCGAAGTCTATATTCAGGCCGACGAACCCTTTCGCATTCATGACGTCTATGATATTCGCAATGAGTCTGTCCTGCACGGCAACGCTTGTTAATACATCGTTTGCGAGATCGGAGCTGAACCTTCTGCCCTCGAAATTGGTTAACGTCATCTGGGGAGCTGCCCTTTGACTTCTCGCTATGCGGATGACCTCGGTATCGTTCACCTGCGTCAGCGATCCGTCCCTTGTGATACCGTAGCTGAAAACGCTCAAATAGGTGAGGTATCTGCTCAGGTCGGTCGCCGCCCGCTGGCCGACGGCCCCCATGATTGAAAGGTAGCCATTCACGTCGATCATGGGCCTTGGCTTTGGTATTATCAGCCTTTGTCCCGGAAAGATCAAAGCCGGGTTCTGAATATTGTTCGCAGCCGCGATTGCATCGACGGTCGTGTTGTACTGTTGTGCAATCTGCCAGAGGGTCTCGCCGGGTCTGACGATGTGGATCCTGTCGGGAGTAGGGATGATGAGCGCCTGACCTACTACAAGCTGATCGGGATTGGGGAGTTGGTTGACCGTAACGATGCTGTTCACTGTTACGCCAAAATCTCTGGACAGCCTCCAGAGGGTATCTCCGCTTTTTACAGTATAAATCGTCATAATCATAATCGCTTTCCATAATATTGCTATTCTATATTATTAAAAATGTCTGGTAATTGTTCTTGTATAATATGATTTTGAGATATAATATGTTCTAGATTGTTAATGGAGGTTGCGGCATGTCCGACAAGGCAAACAAGGCAAAGGCAGCAAAGGCGGCAAAGGCAGCAAAGGCGGTCAGCGCCGCCAGGCTGCCGAAGAGGGACGAGATCGGGGAGAAATACAAATGGCGGCTTGAGGATATCTATGGATCAGATGATCTTTGGGAGGAAGACTTCGGTAAGGTGAAGCAATTGGCTTCGGGGATATCGATATTCCAGGGCGCGCTTGCGCAGAGCTCCGAAAAGGTGCTGGAATGCTTCATTTATTGCGAGGAGCTGTTCTCCCTGAATGATAAGCTGTTTCTCTATGCGAGGATGCGCAGGGACGAAGACAATTCGAACCGGGTATATCAGGCGCTGGCTGACAGGGCAATGGCTTTGAGCACCGATGTATACGCAGCCGCGTCGTTCATTATCCCTGAGATAATGTCTATCGATGAGACGATGCTTCATGGGTTCGTTGAAGGCAACGAGCATCTGAAGGTCTATAAACAATATATATCAGAATTGCTGCGGCAGAAAAAACATATATTGTCCGAGCGGGAAGAGGAGATACTGGCTCTGGCGTCGGAGGTTATGCACGCCCCTTCTGACATCTTCAGCATGTTCAATAATGCAGATATAAAGTTTCCGTTCGTAAAGGATGAAAACGGAGCAGACGTTGAGCTTACAAAAGGCAGATATATCAAGTTCCTCGAAAGCAGCGACAGAAATGTGCGCGAAGGCGCCTTCAAAGCCATGTATGAGACTTATGGCAAATTGAAGAATACGTTGGCCGCCACTCTCGGCAACAGTATAAAAAAGGATAAATTTCACGCGACTATCCGCAGATATGGGTCATGCCTTGAAGCTGCGCTCGATGGGGATAATATTGATGCAAGCGTGTATACAAATCTGATAGATATTGTTAACAAAAACCTGCCTTTACTGCACAAGTATCTCCGGCTGAGGAAAAAAGCGCTGAAACTCGACACGCTGCATATGTACGATTTATATGTGCCATTGGTGGAGGAACCGGAAAAAAATATCCCGTACGAAGAAGCTGTAAAACAGGTGGAAGCGGCGCTCGAACCGCTCGGGACGGACTATCGCACGGTTGTTCGCCATGCTTTCGATTCGCGGTGGGTGGATGTCTGCGAGAACGAGGGCAAGACCAGCGGGGCGTATTCATGGGGCGCGTACAGGACGCACCCTTACATTTTGCTTAATTATCAGGGCATGATAAACGATGTGTTCACTATAGCACACGAGATGGGGCACGCCATGCACTCGTACCTGACGACTGCGAGACAGCCGTATATATACTCCGAATACAGGATATTCGTGGCGGAAGTGGCCTCGACGGTGAACGAATCGCTGCTCATGCATTATTTGCTGAGCAGGACGTCAGACCCCAAAGTGCGTGCGTATTTGCTGAATCACTACCTTGAAGAGTTCAGGGGTACTATCATCAGGCAGGTGATGTTCTCGGAATTCGAGAAGATGACGCATGAGAAGGCCGAATCAGGCGTCCCTCTCACGGCTGCGGAGCTCAGCGGCATCTACCGGCAACTGAATGAGCGGTATTTCGGCGATGTACTGGCCGTGGATGCCGAAATTGATATGGAATGGGCGAGGATACCGCATTTCTACAGGAGCTTCTACGTATATAAATACGCAACGGGTTTCTCCGCCGCGACGTCGCTCTCGCGTCAGATCCTGAGCCAAGGCAGGCCCGCTGTGGAAAGGTACATTGAGTTTCTGAGCAGCGGCAGTTCCGATTATCCGCTGAATCTGCTCAAAAAGGCCGGCGTCGACCTTTCCGCACCCAAACCGGTCGAAGACGCTTTTAAGATGTTCGGCGAACTCACTGATGAACTTGACGGTCTGCTGACGAAGAACAAGAAAGGGACAGGTAACAGGTAATGAAAGATCCGAGAATAGACAAGCTGGCTGATATCCTCATCGGATACTCGACCGGGATCAAGGCGGGGGAGCGCATCCTCATAGAATCGTCAGGCAATACCAATCCTCTTGTGAAAGCATTGGTCCGCAGGGTATATGCCGCCGGAGGCATACCCTTTGTAAGCATCAAAGACCAGGAGATCACACGTGTCCTGCTTGACGGCTGTGATGAGCGTCAGCTCGAGGATATGGCCCGTTATGAGATCAACAGGATGAAGGACATGCAGGCATACATCGGGATACGCGCCGGCGATAACGTCAGCGAGATGGGCGCAGTCCACCCCGACAAGATGAAGATGTATATGGAGCTCTACACCAAGCCGCTGCATTACGAACTGAGGGTGAAGCACACCAAATGGTGCGTGCTGCGGTATCCCAACCCTTCCATGGCGCAGCTCGCCGGTATGTCCACTGAAGAATTCGAGGATTTCTACTTCAGAGTGTGCAATCTCGATTATTCTAAGATGTCGGCGGCGATGGACGTGCTTGTCGACTTCATGCAAAGGGCCGACAAGGTTCGGATCACCGGTAAAGACACCGACCTTTCATTCTCGATAAAGGGCTTGCCCGCCATCAAATGCGACGGGCACCTCAACGTGCCTGATGGCGAGGTGTTTTCCGCACCGGTGAGGGATTCGGTCAACGGCAGGATAACCTATAACGTCCCAGCTATGTACCATGGATTCACTTATGAGAATGTCAGCCTTGATTTCAGGGACGGGAAGATCGTCAACGCCGCGGCGAATGACGCCGGCAGAATCAACAAGATCTTTGATTCCGATGAAGGGGCGCGGTATGTCGGCGAATTCTCCCTCGGCCTCAATCCATATATCGATAAGCCCATGAAAGATACGCTATTCGATGAAAAGATACGCGGCAGCCTGCACTTTACGCCGGGAAGCTGCTACGACGAATGCGACAACGGCAATAAATCCGCTGTGCACTGGGACCTTGTCTTCGTGCAGCGTCCGGAGCATGGCGGCGGTGACATCTGGTTCGATGGCCAACTAATCAGACGCGACGGCCTGTTCGTGCCCGAAGCGCTCCAATGCCTCAACCCGGAGAATCTGAAGTAGAATCAATTCTTCTATTTTTATACTGGCAATAAAAAAATATTTGGCTTATTTGAAAGGATATTGGCAAAACGGGACATGGGTAGTATGAAAGCTTAATATTCGCCCATCAGCAGGAATTCCGCAAGGTGCTTGTGTTTCACGCCTTCTACGTTGTCGCTCCAGAAATCGTCCATTGTGACGACGTATTTCGGGTGATTGTCTTTAATGGCAAGCAGCGGGGCAAATTCGCGGTCGATGGTATGCTGCGATACTGTGGGCGTGTAAGATACCTGTACATATACCTTTTCGTTTTTGCGTTCTGCAATGAAGTCGACCTCCCTTATGTCGAGCTTTCCGACACACACCCGGTATCCGCGGCGTTCCAGTTCCAGCATGACGATGTTTTCCAGTATGCCGGCTATCATCCTGTCCTTATAACCCATGACCGCGTACGCCAATGCCTGATCCCCGATGTAATACTTTTCGTTGGTCTGCAAAATTTCCTTGCCCTTGATGTCGTACCTTGGGATTTTTCTGATAATATATGCGCTTTCGAGGGCGCTCAAATA
This sequence comes from uncultured Eubacteriales bacterium, assembly GCA_964457875.1. Taxonomy (GTDB): domain Bacteria; phylum Bacillota; class Clostridia; order Acetivibrionales; family CAYWGM01; genus CAYWGM01. The sequence goes on from CAYWGM010000006.1 coordinate 30,400, forward strand.
GTTATAGACGGTATTCAGGTCGACCTTTCGCTGCTGGCTCTTGAAATAATCGGCCACGCTCTTTGCGGAAAAGTTATTGCCGATGTTGTCGAACACGAACTTCACCACGCGCTCCAATAGTTCGATGTTCCGTATGCCGTGCCGCTGCACTGTGTCCCGGAGGATGGCCGATGAATAGATATCGTTGACGATGCGGTAGGCCACGTCTTCTTCATAATCGCCGGTGTGGACGGCTGGAAATCCGCCAAGACGTATATATGTCCTGATTTCCTCCCGTAAATCGGCCGGTTTCGCGCTTGTGCGCACTTCCTTGAACAGCAGGTATTCGCTGAATGAAAGGGTGCTGACCTTGATTTCAATATATCGGCCTGCTATATAGGTCGCAAGCTCGGAGGACAGCAGGTGTGAATCGGAGCCTGTTATATACAAGTCGGCATTGGTGGTTGAAAACAAAGAGTTGACTGCTTTTTCCCAATGGCTGACTTCCTGTATCTCGTCAAGAAGCACATAATAACGGCTTTTGCCCGCCAAATATTCCTTCACATAACCATGCAGTTTTTCCGCTGTATCAAGATCGGCAAAGTCAAGGTTCTCAAAATTAATATGCAGGATGTTTTTCGGTGCAACGCCGCTTCGTTTCAGCTCTTCCTTTACCATCATCAGAATGGAGGATTTTCCGCAACGCCGGATACCCGTAAGTACCTTGATAAGCGGCTTATCTACCACAATGCAAATAAATAATGCAAGTTGTTTTTAGGGATATAACCCGTAACATTATTAATATGCATAAAGGCTGCCATAAGGTCTGGTTTGTTGCGGCGTCAGTTTGGTGAAGTGTTGTGATGTTATTTCATTAATATTTATATTAAAAAAATGGCTGAAGTTTTGGAGGTAGGGAAGCATCTGCCGCATATCGAAAACCCCGGCTTCGTATATGTTGACCTCCTTGCCTGCCCTATAGGGTTCTATGCCGCCGCGGATATAGATTACGCCGCCGTGCATTCCCGTCCCGCAGTATTTGCCTATTGTTGGAATATGGTCTGTGCCGTAATTACCGTCATTGCCTTCTTCTAGTCCGAGCAGTATCATCATGCCGCCTGCCATATATTCGCCGAAGAAATCTCCGGCTTTGCCGCCTATGACGATCACCGGCCTTTTATCGAGGTATTCCTTCATGTGGATCCCTACGCGATAACCGGCGTCTCCTTTTACATATATCTCCCCGCCGCGCATGGCATAGCCCAGAGTATCGCCGGCGCTGCCGCAGACGATGATCCTTCCGCTGTTCATCGTATTGCCGGCGGCATCCTGCACGTTCCCGAAGACTGTAATTTCAGGGCCGTTCATAAATGCTGCGAGGTCATTGCCTGGAACGCCTTCTACGGTGATCTTCAGACTGTATGACGAGATTCCGTCTCCGATATATCTTTGCCCGAGCACGTTTTTGAGCGAAATAATCCCGGCGCCTTCCTGAAAGCGCTGCCTGACCAAAGAGTTCAGTTCTTTGTAATGCATACCTTTTGCATCAATTTCCATGATATCGGTACCAGCCATAACCATATCAAAATCCTCCTTTTTATGTCTCGGCTTTTATGTCTCGGCTTTTATGTCTCGACTCCTGCGTACAGCATTCTTTGCCTTACGCTTTCGGGCATGCTCAGGAATCCGAAATCTTCACTGCCGAGACTGTCTTTGAAAGGTGTGATGTCTGTCCTGCTTTTGATCAGGTCGGTATATATACCCGGCCTGCTGATATCATTGATAAATAAATAGCCTGTAAGCCTGTTTCCCGATATTACGAATTTGGCGCATGAATCGTCGGTTCCGGGCCTTTGACGGGTGACGACCTCGAGCCCCGGTGTATGGACGGATGCGCCTGCGCCCATGATCACAGTGCCCAAAATCGGCATCGAATTGAAAATCGGCTGAGCCTCATATGGTTTTGCCGCGCCGGCCATATTGGCGCCTGCAGCCCTGCCCTGCGCATATGCCGAAGGGAGCGTCGCCGCCACCGTCCATGTATCAGTAAACGGGTCATGATACTCTGCGACATCTCCCGCCGCGTATACACCAGGCATATTGGTCATCATCATCTCATCGACGATCACACCGCGATTCAGTTTGACGCCCGAAGTATTAAGAAGATCGGTATTGCTTTTAACACCTGCGGTAACTATTACGAAATCGCAAGGCAGTTTTTCACCTGATTCCAGTATTACTGTATCGGCCGTTTCACCAGCAACAGACTTTACCGTGGTATTAAGCAATAGGCCGACGCCTTGCCTTTCAAGGAGGCCTTCTATCATGCGGGAAGCCTGATGATCCAGCAACCGCGGCATCAGACGAGGCGCGATGTCGACGGCGGTCACCCTAACGCCCTTTCTTACCAGCGCCTCAACTGCCTTGAGACCGCTGAAGCTTGCGCCGATCACCACCGCCCGGGAGCCCTCGGCGGCATACTTTCCAATGTCCTTTGCGTCGTCGAATTTAATAAAATTGAAGACATTGTTTTTGTCAAGGCCGCTGCATGGGGGTATCAGCGGTTTGCTCCCGGTGGCGATGAGCAGGCGGTCATATTTGATCCTTGTGCTGTCTTCAAGGATGACCTCCCTTATATCGGTATCCAATCCTGCCGCTTTCTGTCTTAAAATCGTATCCACTCCGTTGGTTTTATAAAAATCGCCGGCACGGTATCGTATGCCGTTTTCAGCGACTTTGCCTTCAATATAATAGGAGATCAGCGGCCTTGAATATGTGTGGTAAGGCTCATCGGAAATCAAGATTATGGAGCCGGAGTAATCTATTGCCCGTATAGATTCAATTGCGGCTATCGCTGCTGTCGAGTTGCCGATTATCACATATTTAGCTTTCTTATTCATAGAGTTATTCATCATGAAGTTACTCATCTTCATCACCAGCTTCTTTGATATATAAGGCTTCATTCGGACAATTCCTGACGCATGCAGGTTCCATGCCGTTCTCAATGCAAAAATCGCATTGTGACGCCGCATGGCCTGCGGCTTCATTCTTAATAATTACTCCGTAAGGGCATGACATAAGACACGTCCAGCACCCGATGCATTTGGAGGTATCATTACTGACAATACCCGTCTCCGGATCTTTTGCCATCGCTCCCGTAAGGCAGGCGCCGACGCATGCCGGTTCATCGCAATGACGGCATTGCAGTCCGAAAGATATCGGTTTCTGTTCTTCAACGATGATACGTGATACAGGCTTTGGATATATCTTCTTGAATGCCTTTACGATATCATTTCTATATCTCGAATGCGCCGCGATGCAATACACCTCGCAGAGCCTGCATCCTATGCACATTTCTTCACGAGCCATTATCCTCTTCATTTTAGCCTCCTATTAACCTCCTACTCTCCTGCCGATTTGATCCCGAGTATTGCCAATTCCCTGTCGGAAAGGCCGATGCCCCTAAGCATCAACCTATTGCCGCGCAGGCTTTCTATCGCGTTGATCCCCATGCCGCCCAACATCTCCTTCATTTCGTGGGACCATGCCTTTAGCAGGTTTTTAAGCCGACGTGCCGCAATCTCAGGGTTGAGACGCTTTACAAGATCCGGGTCCTGGGCGGCGATTCCCCAATTGCATTTTCCGGTGTAGCATTTCTGACACATGTGGCACCCCATGGCAATCAGCGCGGATGTTGCAACATATACGGCGTCGGCGCCAAGTGCGATGGCTTTGATTATGTCGGCACTGTTACGGATGCTTCCGCCGCAGATCAGAGAAATCTGGCCCCTTATTCCTTCCTCCCTCAGCCTTGTGTCTACTGCCGCAAGCGCAAGCTCCACCGGTATGCCGACATTATCGCGTATCCTTGTGGGAGCGGCGCCCGTCCCGCCCCTGTACCCGTCGATCGCTATGGCGTCGGCGCCCGCCCTTGCGATGCCTGAGCAGATGGCGGCGATATTATGGACGGCTGCTATTTTTACGAAAACAGGTTTTTTATAATCCATAGCCTCTTTCAGTGCGAAAATCAATTGTCTCAGGTCTTCGATGGAATATATGTCATGATGCGGCGCGGGTGATATGGCGTCAGTGCCCAGAGGTATCATACGTGTCTCGGATACCTGGGCTCCGACCTTTTCTCCGGGAAGATGCCCGCCGATGCCGGGCTTTGCACCCTGACCTATTTTTATCTCAATAGCAGCTCCGGTGTTGAGAAAATCCGGGTGCACGCCGAACCGGCCTGAAGCCACCTGGACTATCGTACTCTTGCCATATTTGTACAACTCCTTATGCAGGCCGCCCTCTCCGGTATTGTACATAATGCCTGCCTCGCTTGCTGTCGCTGCGAGAGCCTTGCATGCGTTGAGGCTGATCGACCCGAAAGACATTGCAGAAAACATGACAGGTAATTCAAGTTCCACCTGAGGAGGCAATTGCGCCGCTATCGGCGACGTCATTTCAAGCTGTTCGGGTTTACGTCCGATGAATGTCTTTAATTCCATAGGCTCCCGCAGAGGATCGATCGATGGGTTGGTGACCTGGCTGGCGTTCAAAAGCAAATGATCCCAGTATATAGGGTAAGCCTTATCGTTCCCCATGCCCGTCAGCAGTATGCCGCCGGTGGCCGCTTGCTTGTAGACCTCTTTTATTGCGGTCTCGTTCCAATTGGCATTATATCTGAATTCCATATCGTGCTTTCTGATCGTCAACGCTTTGGCAGGGCATAATGTGACACAGCGCATGCAATTTACGCATCTTGAATCGTCCGAGACCATTTTTTGGTCTTCTTCATCGTATAAATGGGCCTGATTGGCGCACTGACGTGCGCAAACACGACATTCTATGCATTTATCCATGTCCCGGTCGATCATGAATTCGGGGAAAGTGAAATCAATCGCCATCTTTAATTACCTCCCTCGGTGCCGCCGGCCTGATCGTCTTCAGCATCGATGCAGGCTATATACGGTTTGCCTCCGGGGATTGCCCGGACGTCGGGCGCATCGGCGCATGCCTCGCGTATTGCGGCCTCTTCGCTTGCAATATATATGAAGTCGCCCGATTCGGACGCTACCAGCGACCTTAGTTTGATCCTGTCGTTTAACGCCATTATCCCGTCTTTCCAGGCAAGAATGATCGAAAAGGGACCGTTTACCAGCAGACTGCCGTAAACTTTCCTTATAGCCGCTACAGTATCCGATTCCTCGGGTTTCATTCTCGCGATATCATCCCAGAAAGGTGCGGCCACAGCCTTCACGGCCATTTCCAAAGGCAATTTGCACCTTCTGACGAGATGGTCGAAAATATATGTGATCGCCTCGGTGTCTGTCTGCAGAGTGCAATTGTAACCGTACATCCCGAGATATCTAATATTGGCGCCGTATGAAGAAATCTCCCCATTATGGACCACGGACCAATCCAGCAGGGAGAAAGGATGCGCTCCGCCCCACCATCCCGGGGTGTTTGTCGGAAATCTGCCGTGAGCGGTCCAGATGTAAGCCTTGTAGTTATCGATCATATAGAACTCCGCGACGTCCTCCGGATAACCTACCGCCTTGAAGACGCCCATGTTTTTACCGCTGGAGACTATATAAGCCCCGTTGATCGCCGAATTTATCCGCATTATGCACCGTGTGACGAATTCGTCGGCGTCGGTTTCCGATTCCAGAATCTTATCGGCCCTCGGCAGTAGGAAATACCGCCAGATCAACGGGGCATCGGTTATCGCAGGTTTCTTGCATGTCGGTAACCTGCCCCCTGTTTCCACATCGAAGTAATCTGCGATATATCTTTCGGTGTCCTCCCGGGACGCCTTGTTTTCGTAAAAGACGTGGAACGCATAATGATCCGCATATTCAGGATATATCCCGTATGCTGAGAAACCGCCGCCTAAGCCGTTTGATCTTTCGTGCATATTGGCAATTGATCTGACGATTGCCGATCCTGAAAACGGTATGCGCTTTTTATTGGCAATTGCGCTGATTGCGCAGCCTGAAGGTATCCTCACATTGCCTTCAATAATATTTCTGAACATTCATTCACGCCCTTTATTATCAAAATTAGTATATTATGAAATTTTATTTCCCGCCGCCTTCATTTTTATCATGCAGCCCGGCTAAATGACGATAAAAAAACGTACCGGCAGCCAAGTGGTAACTCGGCATTGAGTACGCTAATACATTGCTTTACCTTAATATATTTTTTTATATTATAACACTTGCTTAATTGAATAACAATATAAATATTTTGAAATACATTGCGGTAAATCCTGCAATTTCAGATTAATTTTCGGATGAATTTGTTGCAGGCGACGAACAGGATGACCAGAATGGAACCCATATTCATAATGAATGAAAAAACTTTTACCGTCGAAATGGAGAATCCTGCGCTTCGTGATGAAACGTTCACATCGCCGGCAATGGCGCTTTCCTGCCGGATCGTCCCGGCGTCTTCAGTATCCTCCGCCGACATACCATTATTGAAAGTTTCATGGAGCCAGTAGAGTATAAGCACTATTGTCAGGGCTTTTGCCACGATTGAATTCAGATTGAAGATACAGTATATGTAGAAAAGGATAATGATCATATTACATATGATTCTGGTGAGGATCCCAAACCTTTCGGCCTCCTCTTGCGGTATGTCGTCCATAATATTTGTAAAAGCCCCGGGATCCTCCTCAATTGCAGGGTCATAGTCATTTTTGCTTAATATCATCCTGTGCAGGTTTTTCATCGAAAATACAGTAATTATCAATGCGATAATCACAAAAAAGGCATTGTCGTCTGCAAATAACATCATAAGTGGAAGCACAATAAGGACATACATCATGATCAACAGGATGTTACGTTGCATAAAACACCTCGCCGCGCTGAAATGTCAGCCCTATTATACATTAAAACGTGCATAAAAGCGAATGTTTTAACGAATTATAAAGATAGCTTTTAATATCAGGAGGTTAATTTATGTCAAAGACGGTTGTAGCTTTGTTCGATAATCGCGATTATGCCGAAAAAGCGGCAAGACAGATTAAAGACAGAGGTTTGAGGACGGAAGACATTTCGATAGTCGCAAAGCAAGGCGATAACGATCAGGATCATGGAAGGACGAGTGCAACCATGGGCACGAGAAGCCAGATGGGTGGCTTTATGGGCATGGGCGGCGGCGCGGGCGGCAAGGCAAAAAACGACAATATATCTGACGGCGTTATAACCGGCGGGATACTCGGCGGTCTTGCAGGGCTTCTGATCGGCGCCGGAAGCATGGTCATCCCGGGATTGGGCATCATCGCGGCGGCAGGGCCCATCACAGGGCTGTTATCCGGCGCGGTCACCGGTGGCGTGGTAGGAGGCCTTATCGATCTGGGCATTCCGGAAGACAGAAGCAGACAGTATGAGACCGATATCAAAGCAGGCAAGATTTTATTCAGCATGAAGACTGAAGACGACAAAATCGATGAAGTGGCTTCAATCCTGCGCAATAACGGGGCGAGCAGCGTAGATACCTATTAAACTATTAATATTAAAGAATACTTTCGGCGGGGGCGGCAAGTACGAAACCCCGCCGGATGTCAATCAGGTCAAAGGCTTTTTCGTCCCGATCAGGATTTCTTCGTCCAGCGGCTTGTAAATACTGCGGTGCAGCTTTTCTCTGCTTATGGTTTTCCCATCCTGTTTTGTAATCTTGAATGTATCTACGGTATAACCTTTTTTGCCTTCCTGCTTGATTCTGTTCTCGCCTTCGGGCAGTGTCGGATCATTAATGCGTACGACCTTGAAATCCTTTTCATCAATAATCTGAGTTTCAATTTCAATCGTGCGTCCTGGTAATTCATTTGTTCCTATTAAGGTGATGTTGAGCCGGTTGGATTTCGATACGCTTGTTAATATTTTCAACGGCCAGTTTGTGGAGTTCCTGAACTTAAAATCCGGATCGCCGTATGAAACAGTGGCGTCTCTGCCTTTAGGGACATAACCTACGGTAAATGTGTGGTTGCGCCGTTCCACTATTTCAAGCCCGGCATATAAAGCCGCGTTGTACAGCGTGCTTGATACCTGACAGATCCCGCCACCGATGCCGTCGATGACTTTACCGAGATAGTAAGCCCTTGCAGTCTTGTATCCTTTCTCCGCGGTTCGCTCTCCCACGACCGCATTGAACGAGAATACACCGCCGGGTTTAAGGATCAGTTCATTGATTTCCAATGATGAAAGGATGATATTCGTCTTTCTGTTTTTGTCGCTTGGCACTGATGCCGGGAAACTTGTGGACATCGTGGCTAATTTATCGCGGAAAAGCAGCCCTGAAGCTATTTCCGAGGTGATTTCCGGAATACGGACATCCAGTGGGAGGGCGATATCGGCATCATCCTTATTCAAGGACTTCTCCAACAAATCTGAAAGCACTGTCCTGTCGATGTGTCTGCCTGTGATATGAGTGACAAGGACGGGTTCATTCGCAACGACGTCGTAAAAGGCATCCGCAGCTTCCCGGTTGATGAGGTCAAGGGTATCATCCAGCCCAATCTCTGCTTTTTGCCTCGTAATCAATCTGATCTCCAGAATCCCGCTCTTCCTGCCCGCGATCATTTGCTCGATCGAGAATCTTACTCCATCCAGGTCGATTTCCCTGCCATCATGTCCTGTATGCACGGATGCGGAATCCTCTCCCAGACTGAGGAAAGGATTCTCGACCGGGATATATATCGAATTGAAAAATCTGTTGAGTTTGTCTTCAAGTTTTGATTTATCGTAGGCAAAGCTGATAGGTATATTGCATGTGCCTAATTGCAATGCAGCAATCTGATACAGCCTTTGCACGGCGTTTCCGCTGTGACCGATAGCAAATGCCTTTTGCACGGCGTCGGGGATATCGTACCGGACTCCGATGTCTTCGTATGTAAAGTCCAGTTTGTATACCGGCGTCTGCAGCGATATCGCCAATCCGCCGACGTCCTTTACAAAAACATCTGATAGTAGGCCTGTCGTCTCCTGCGTCGACAGGTTGCCGACGTTTATGCCCTGAACTCCGACGCCCTTATAGATCTGTCCGTATCCGAGCAGCGCATATGTAAGCTGTGCAGCCGCCGCTAAAAATAAAAACACCGCTGCAGATAATGAAATCAGGACTGTCTTTAATTTTACGGGACGAAACTTATTTGCATCATAACTATGTATTTGAAGTTGTTCCATTATATACCGCCTGTTACGCCAGATGTTGCTTTTCCCTGAATATTATCGCACAAGGGATGATTGCGGCTCAATAGAATTACCATTTCCCGAATATTAATTTTGTATTACATTACCGCAACGTATATTAAGTGCGGTTTACGACCATAATTATGTATGGAAAGCGCAGGTAAATTTAGTACTATGTTCACAAATATAGCAAATAATGAAGTAAAAACAAATGAAAGATACGGGATCGTCAAGCGGTTCCTGAAGTTCCTCTCGATGAGCGTCGGTATAGGTCTGGATGTCACGTCCACAGGCGATGCGGACGAGAGGAGGGCCCTGATCCAAAGCCTTCAGGATGCGAGGGGGGAATGGGCCGAAGCCGTCAGTAACTTTGAGCAGGTCAGCGAACATGATATAGTCGATTACTATATTTACCGCATGAAGGCAAGTCAGACCAGATACCAGTATTTCCTGAGGAAGGCCAAGGAATTGCGCCTCAAATTGACAGTATAGGCATAAAAACTAAGCGGTATAAAATGAAGGCCAAGCCCATATATTTTAATTGATGATACCGTTACGGGGGGGTAAAAGTGGATATATGGGTAATTGCGGCATATGCGCTCGGGCTGGTCGTGCTTATACTTCTGATCAGGTTTTTCCTTTTGCCTTTTAAGATTTTGCTTAAGCTTATCTACAATGCTTTGTTGGGCGGAGTCATACTCATCCTGTTCAACTATTTAGGCGGACTGATAGGATTCACTCTTGCATTGAATGCTGTTTCAGCTTTTGTAGCCGGTCTTCTCGGCATTCCCGGGGTAATACTGCTAATAGCGCTTAAACTGATTCTTGCCTGATGACTTATCTGATGAATAAAAACCTTCCTGTTTTTCAAGAATAATCTGTATGATGGTAGAAATAAGATGGCACGGCCGCGGCGGCCAGGGTGCGAAGACGGCTTCGCTGCTGCTTGCAGAAGCGGCGTTCAACACGGGCAGGTATATACAGGGATTCCCGCAGTATGGCCCTGAGAGGATGGGTTCGCCTATCACCGCGTACAACCGTATAAGCGATAGCCGTATATCCATCCACAGCGAGATCGACTATCCTGATTATGTGGTCGTGATAGACGATTCGCTCCTTAATTCCATCGAGGTGACCGACGGCTTGAAGAGCGGCGGCTCGCTGGTGCTTAACCTGTCTGCGGAGAAACAGCAGGCCTTTCGTGACGGAAAAGATATCCCGGTTTTTATTGAGGGATTCACCGGAAAAGTATTCGCGCTTGACGCCCGCGCCATTTCAATGGACGCCGTCGGCCGATATTTCCCGAATATCCCGATGCTTGGCGCGCTGATAGGCGTAAGCCGTCTGATCGAGCGCGATGTATTCCTCAATGAAATGCAATCGCTGTTCCAAAAGAAGTTCAGCAAGAAACCTGAAATTGTCGAAGGCAATATGAAGGCGCTCATGCGGGCTATCGATGAAGTCGCGCAGCTTACGCTTCCCCGGGACGCGGGAGTTGATGCAGAAACGAAAGCAGGCAGCGTCACAGGCGAAGAGAACGAGAACTGGCGGCAGATGAGCCCCGGCGGCACGATACGGTCGCCCGGCAATTCGGCTGAATACAAGACGGGTGACTGGCGGTCGATGAAGCCGGTCTGGATCGTCGAGAACTGCACGCAGTGCTTGTTGTGTTGCCCCGTCTGTCCGGACACGGCGATACCTGTCGATAAGACAGGTAACCGGACCGAATTTGATTACGAGCATTGCAAGGGCTGCGGCGTCTGCTTCAAGGTCTGCCCTTTCAACGCCATCGATTTTATCGAGGAAGGAAAATGAACATTATCAGGGATAAATTAAGCGGAAACGAAGCTGCCGCTCTTGCGATGAAGCAGATCAACCCGGGCGTTGTGGCTGCATTCCCCATAACTCCTTCAACTGAAATACCGCAGTATTTTTCGAGTTTCGTATCTATGGGCGCTGTCGACACCGAGTTCATACCTGTGGAGTCGGAGCATAGCGCCATGTCGGCGTGCATCGGGGCGCAGGCTTCCGGTGTCAGGGCGATGACCGCGACTTCTGCCAACGGGTTGGCGCTGATGTGGGAAATGCTGTACATCGCTTCATCTTTAAGGCTTCCGATAGTTATGGCGTGCGTAAACAGGGCATTATCAGGTCCGTTAAATATCCACTGCGACCACAGCGACGCCATGGGCGCCAGAGATTCAGGCTGGATACAGCTATATTGCGAGAACAACCAGGAAGTATACGACAACATGTTAATGGCTGTAAAAATCGGCGAACATCCTGACGTAAACCTGCCTGTAATGGTCTGCCAGGATGGATTCATAACGTCGCATTCGGTAGAAAATATCGAGCTGTTTGACGATAAGGCCGTAAGCAATTACATCGGCGGGTACAAACCCCTCTACAGTTTACTTGACGGCGACCGGCACGTCTCGGTCGGACCTCTCGACCTGCAATCCTTTTACTTCGAGCATAAGCGTCAACAGTTGGAGGCCATCCAAAGGGCGTCGGGTGTGATCGGCGATACCGCGAAAGCATTCGGTGGATTGTCAGGGCGCAGCTACTCATTTATTGAAGAATACCCCGCGGACAATGCGGGAGCTGCGGATGTCGCGCTGATCGCATTGGGATCTGCAGCGGGAACCGTAAGGCACACCGTAGATTTGCTGCGGAAAGAAGGCATCAATGCATCGCTCGTGAAAATCAGGGTCTACAGGCCTTTTCCAGCTGATGCCATTGCGGAGGCGCTCAAGAAATATTTGGCGGTGGGAGTGATGGACAGGGCATCAAGCCCCGGCGCCATCGGAGGGCCGGTGTTCACCGATGTGGCCGGCGCTTTGTATTCGGGCGGGGCCTGCGGCGGTCGGCCAGCCATTATCAATTTCATATATGGGCTCGGCGGGAGGGACATCAAAGAGCATCATGTCAGACAGGCGTTCGGAAGACTGCTGGATATCGCGCGCGGCGGCGAAAAATGGCCGACGGTCAATTACCTCGGCTTAAGGGATTGAAACAGGAACCGTCAGTGATTCGGAGATTCGGAAATTCGGAAAAAGGAGGCCTGACATATAAGATACAGCTTTAAAGAAATCATGAAGAAGGAAGAGCGGTTCGCTGGAGGCCATAGGATGTGCGCCGGCTGCGGTGCGCCGGTCGTGGTCAGGCATGTGCTGAAGGCGCTGGACGCCGATGAGGATGCGGTCATCTGCTCCGCTACAGGATGTCTTGAAGTATGCACGTTCATATTCCCATATACCTCGTGGAAGGATTCATTCATCCACAGCGCTTTTGAAAATTCCGCCGCCACACTTTCAGGCGTCGAAGCGGCGTACAGGTACCTGCGCAGAAAAAATGCGGTCTGTGAAGGCGATACGAAAGAGAAAAGCGTGAAATTCATCGTCTTCAGCGGCGACGGCGGAACCTACGACATAGGGCTGCAGTCCATGTCGGGGATGTTCGAGCGCGGGCATAAGATAGTGTACGTGTGTTATGACAATGAGGCATATATGAATACAGGCGTCCAGAGGTCCTCGGCGACGCCGCGTTTCACCGATACCACCACCACGCCGGCCTCCGCCGGGTCACCGGGTAAAAGACAGCCCGTAAAGGATATTGTCGCCATCGCCGCCGCCCATGGGATAACCTATGCCGCCCAAACCGCCGCGGTGGGCAACATGAAGGACCTTTACGAAAAAGCGGAAAAAGCCTTGAAAGCGGACGGGCCGGCATACCTCAACGTCCTTGCCCCATGCCCGCGCGGTTGGAGGTATGATACGCCCGACCTCATGAAAATCAACAAGCTCGCCGTCGATACGAATTTCTGGCCTCTTTACGAAATCAGTGAAGGAGTGCTAAGAATCAATTACAAGCCTCAAAACAGGAAGCCTATTGAGGATTTTTTAAAACCCCAGGCACGATTCCGGCACCTGTTTGAGGAAGTCAACAGGCAATGCCTGCAGACGATCCAAGAGGAAGTCGACAGAAAATGGGATAAACTCAATCGGATGGAAGGGGCTCTATGATATTAAAAAGGAGCTTGCCCGACATATCCGTAAAGATACTTGCGGCCCTTGTGTTCATCTCATTTTCGCTGCGGTTCATAATGATATTCAAATACGGCAACAGGCTGACCCTTTCGAGCGACGACCTCAACTATGTGCAGAGCGCGGTTCTGCTACTTAAGAAAGGAATATTCACCTTCTTCAACCGTACCGAACCGACAGTATTTGTCATGCCGCTGTATCCTTTCTTTCTTGCGGTCATCTTTTCGGTGTTCGGCTCCGGCCCGTCCGGAATCACGGCGGTAAGGCTGATCCAGTCAGGACTGGGTGCTTTGGATATAATACTTGTATACATGATAGCAAAGATGCTTTTTGGGAAGTGGGCGGGTGTGATCGCCGCCGCCATCATGGCGTTCTATCTTCCGGCTATCACGACGTCCGGTTATATTCTTACTGAAAATCTGTTCACCACTCTATTGCTGCTTCTGATACTGCTTTCGCTGAAATTTACCGCCGCTCCCGGCGTCGGCAGGTTCGCTGTCATCGGCGCGGTATGGGCGCTCGCAGTCCTTATCAGGCCTACCATAGCACTGTTTCCGGCATTTCTTCTTATATATGTACTTATCTATTACAGGAAAGCAGACAAGAGGAAAGCGGACAAGAAGCTTTACCGCACTGTGGACATCGTCAGATACGGGGCGGCGATGGTCTTCTCATTCGCAATAATCATGCTGCCCTGGATCGTGCGGAACTATAAGGAATACGGTGAGTTCATCCCTCTTTCGGCTGCCAGCGGCAATCCTATGCTGCAGGGGACCTACATCAATTACCGGATCGCGCCGGGAGAGACTGCGACATACAGTGAAGGCAAAACGACGTATGAAAGGAACCGCAATGAGGTCGATGCGGCCAAAAAGCGGATATCCCAGGTATTTTCACAAGACTTCGCAACATATCTCAATTGGTATACGGTCGGGAAAACCAGGCTTTTCTGGGGGACGGTCTTCTATTGGAGGCAATTCTTCGGCGTAAACTGGACGATCGTGCTGAAATACCATTACTTCATCCTTCTGGGGTTCCTTGGTATCTTGCTCGCCCTTGCGAGGAGCTTCAGGAAATATTTCTTCCCTGTATCCATTTTACTGTATTTCAACCTTGTCCATTGCGTCTATATGGCGTTTGACAGGTATGCCTACCCGCTGATCCCCATACTTGCCATATTCTGCGCATTCCTCCTGCTGGAAGTCCTCGGCGTTTTTAGAAAATACGTTGTAAAATCGACATTCTAATGAGCTGTGCGGCGGCATATAAATTTTAGTGACGCCATAGAACGGAGGCAATCACCTTAGATGCAGAGTCTGGAGAAGAGTATCGAGCAATTTTACGGTATGAGCGTAAGGAATCTCAATCCTTACAGGGATGGTTACCTCGTCTTTACACCTTCAAAGAAATTATTTATAAAAAAAACCAATCTCGGCTCCGAAAGGATCCTTTTTGTGCATGGGGCCAAAGAGCATCTGCGCAGGTCGGGCGTCGAAAACACCGACAGGTATGTCGAAACGTTCGACGGCAGGCCGTTCATCGAGCATGAAGGCAGCATATATGTCATGATCAATGCCGTAGAAGGAAGGGAATGCGATTTCGACGACCGGAGCGATATTAAGGAATCGGCCGTGTCCCTTGCCTCAATACACAGCACTTCGAAAGGCTATGCTCCGCCGGCTGGGGCCAAGACGCAGGATGAGCTCGGCAAGCTCCCTGTGAGCTTTTCCAAAAGGCTGGATGAGATCCGCAAATTAAAAAAGATCGCTGCCCGCGGCAAGAGCGATTTTGATATCCTTTTTATTAATAACGCGGATAATTTCCTGCGCATAGGCGAGGAAGCCAACCGCATGCTCAACGGACCGGAGTATTCGCGCCTTGTGGAGGAAGCCCGTCAAAGCAGGGGATTCTGCCATCATGATTACACCTACAGTAACCTGATATTCACACAGAACGGCCTTTTTGTGATAAATTTCGAATATTGCCGGTTTGAATTGAAGGTCTATGACATAGCCAACTTCCTGCGGAGGAAGATGAGGAAGTGCAACTGGCTGATCGACGAAGCCACGTTCATTCTTGATGTATACCAGTCGGTGGAGAAATTGTCGCGGGACGACTTCTACGTCCTCGGCATCATGCTGCGCTTCCCGCAGAAGTTCTGGAGGGCGGCCAACAAATACTACAACAGCAGGAGGAGCCTGCTTGACAGGAGCCTATTGACCAAGCTCAGGGAATCGGTAGACGAGTTGAAACCTCACAGCGCGTTCATCAACGCCTTTAACCGGCTATTTTTATAAAGCTATGACGGCAATTCGCCCCTGACACTAATCTTACATTTTAATTGTCGCGCCTGCACCTTACCCGCCGAAACGCCATATTATGTAGCATGATTATGTGGTGTATGGCGGATGATTCATTTGTTTAAAACAGGAGACATAGTGGCGCGCAGGTCTTACGGGATGGATATCCTGTTCAAGATCGCGGACGTCAAGATTAGCGGACGGAACATAGATTACGTATTGAAGGGCATCGACTACAGGATAGAAGCCGACGCGCCCGAGACAGACCTGATTTTGCAGACGCGCAAAGACGTAGATATGAAAAGGTCGGCGATGAGGAGCGAGGTAGAAAGCAAGACGCGGTCGGTATATACGCAGGCCGGTTCGATGTTGTTAAAAAAAGCTGTTGGTAGAGATACTCCTAAAGATAACTCCGGAAGGTTTTCAAGACCCGGAAAGGTACTGCATTTAGATGGAGATAACGAGTATTTGTCAACATGCCTCGAAGAATACAGGAAAATGGGCGTCGACGTAATCGGGAGACATGTTGCCGAAAAGGAACAGCCCGCGGTAGCCTTCAGGCTTTTGAACGAGCACAGGCCTGATATACTTGTGCTTACGGGTCATGACGGCGTGGCAAAAACAAAAGAAGGTTTCGGGAGCATTTCAAACTACAGGAATTCCAGGTATTTCGTCGACTCTGTGAGGGAAGCGCGCAGGTTCGATCCCGATTTTGACGGTCTGATCATATTTGCCGGGGCATGCCAATCCATGTATCCGGAAATCATCAGCGCAGGGGCCAATTTTGCGAGCTCGCCGCGCCGGGTGCTGATACATGCGCTCGATCCGGTCCTCGTCAGCCAGAAGGTGGCCAACACCAGCTTCAACACGGTGCTTTCGCCCAACGACGTGATCGGCGTCACCATAACCGGCGCCGACGGCATCGGCGGCCTGCAGGTCCGCGGCAAATACCGCAGCGGCTACCCGAAGGACCTGTTCTGAAACAGGTCCTTTTGCTAGCGCTCAGTTTCTGAGGCTTTCACCAAGTATTTTCAGTTATTTAATTTGGGTAATATTACCCAATTAACAACGATGCTGAAATACAGTAAATCAGGTGGTTAAGCCAATTTACAATTATTTTTATATTATATTTTCCCAATATATATTGATATACAAATATGATAGTAGTAAAATATGGTAGGGCATCATAATATACAAGCATTGATTTTATTTATCATATATTTGAATAGTGAATCATGCTCGTGAGATATGGGGAGCTCCATTATCTAATAAATTTTCAAAGGAAGGGGGTGAATTTTTATGAAGAAGATAATAGTTCTAATCGTGACATTGGTGTTGGTGCTGTCGTTGGGTATAGGTAATTGCTATGCAGTTACAGGATATTGCCCAGTTTGTCATACTTACGGTGCCAGTTGGACCTGTAATGGCGATTTTAACATGTACTATGGACCGTTTACTTGCTACACATATGGCTGGTGTAGTTACTACACATACAGTTACTTTACTAAGATTCAATGTTATTATGGTCCATGCGAATACTATAATCCGCACGGTTCATCTCATGGTCATGAAGAGCATCATCAATGTCCATTGGGTGTAAGAATTGTATGCACATACTAAGATCAGACATTGGAGAGAGTGACAAAACACTCTCTCCAAACATTTTACAAATTTGGGAGTCTTAATGCTATGAAAAATAAATTGCTACTAATTATTGGTGCAGTAATAATTGCTCTTTCAGCAATTATTACTACGTATTATTATGCAAACAATTATCTATCAAAAAAAATGGTAAGTAATTATTTGACTACCCGCTATCAATCTACTGATTACAATAATATCAGTGAAAGAAGTGAAACCCAAAAAGGGTATCTTGATACGGCATTCATCGTACCCGGTAATATTTTCACCAATTACGAAGATGACATTAAGATGTTTAAAGAAAATCTTTTTAAATCTACTATAACATCCAGTAAATTATATATTAAGAAGGATAAGGGTAATTTTAAATATATCGGAGTCAATCTAGATGTGAGTTTTAGAAGTGACCTATATAAGACATGGTGGCAGCACACTTGCTATGACTTGGAATTTGTGCTGGAGAGAGTAAACATGGTCAAATATAAAATATCGTTTATTAAAATACTATCAATTGAAAATAAAACGAGTGAAGATGGCGAAGAAGATCTTCATTTGCATTAAGGAGGCAGTCCAATGAAAAAGGTATTATATATTTTTTTAGTAGGCATATTGATATTTTCCGTTGCATGCAGTTCATCTTCCAACAAACCGACAAACCGGGCTTCCACCAGTAGTTCCAATTCAGCATTGGTTTCTGAAATTAAGGTCGAATATAACTTCGATGTATTTGATTGGACTGTTGACAAGGATGGCCGCATATTCATTGCGGATAAAGATTACATTATCATGTATGACAATAGCGGCAAAAAGACGGACTTTATAAAAGAGGGACTGGAATTCTGCACATGTATTGCATTTGATAATAAAACCATTTATGTATGGGATGATAAATCCGCTTCGCTGAAGCTGTTCAGTCTCGATGGTAAATGCACAGGGGAATATCCTATAAAGCTGCAATCAGGCAAAATCAGAAAAATATTTGCCTCTGGAAAGAACGTTTTCCTGTTGCAGCAAAGACAGGCCTCAGTACAGGGCAACCAAATACTGGTATTCGATATAACTACCAAAGGCTTACGGGAATTGAATTTTAAAAATGTAATCGGTTTTTGTCGTTACAAGGAAGGGCAACTGCTCTTAAGCGTCCAAGATGAACCGTATACCCGTTTCATTATCTACGACTTTATAAAGAATAAAAATCTCAAAGAATTCAATGAAATAACCATTTTTTATAATGATTTTTATTATAACGAAAACGATAACATGGTATATTATCTTTCCAGCAATTCAATAAACACGCTTGATCTTGATAGCGGTATTTCAAAGTCATTGTATAATTCAAGTTACGAGATCCTGGCAAAGCTGTGCATTCAACACCCTTATTGTTATGCCTTTGGCCCGGTAGAGGACAGGATATGTAAAGTTGATTTAAGTGAAAATTTAAAGACTAACAGTCGAATAGTGATTTATTCACCGTTAGCTATAGATAATAACCCACATATTAATAAATGGGAGGAAATTATTGAAGATAAGTATCCTGAAGTTAAAATAGAATTTCAAACAGTAGGAATATCAGAATATATAGATCGGCTCAAACTCAAGCTTCTCGCATCGGAGAGCGAACCGGACATTTTTTATTTGAGTCGGTTTGAAGCGGACGATTTCGCAAAAAACAGCGCTGTGTTAGATCTAGGGAAGTATGATTCTATTGTTAAAAGATTTAACAAGCTTTTAAATGGTATAAAGCGTAATTGTACCATTGGTGAAATACTTGTAGGTATTCCCTTCATTATGAGTATGGAAGCATGGGGTGTGAATACTGAACTGGCAGAAAAACTGAAGCTGCAGATACCCCGGGACATTTGGTCGCTGGATGAATTTTATATGCTTGCCAGGAAGGCGAGAGCCGATTTAAATGGTGATGGGACTAAGGATTCTTATATAGCAATGGTCGAAACCGATTACCCCTTTTTCTTAAGGCCATACCTGTCGGCGCATATCAATATTGTAAAATCGGAAGTCGATATAGATACTAATCAGCTTTCAAAATCGCTGTCGTTGTTGAAGAAAATGCTGGATGATAAATTGCTGCTACAAGTACGAACTGAAGAAAGGAATAAAATCAATAATATTCTTTTTTATTATGATAGTTTCGGGCTTGTTGAGGGAGATGAATGTCGTATACCTCCACCGGTTATAGACAAAGATAATCCTATTTACGTTAATAATCTTGAGATGTTATGCATCAACAAATACTCAAAAAAAGTCGACCTTGCAACGGAACTCATGGCATTATATCTCTCAAATGATGTTCAACTTTCATTACCTTTTAATGCAGTACTTGAAGATCTTGATATTTTTGAACAACCCGATGGTCCAGGACCTGGTTTAGATTTAGGTGTTCTTTCAAATGAAACAAATAAGACACTGTACAAGCATATGGTGGAGTATTCATACCATCGTTTTTGGCGGAGGGGTTTCTTTGAAGGTTTTACAGACATCATAAATGAATGCTTATCTGGCCGGATTACACCGGATGCCGCGGCAAAGGCTATTATTGATAAGGCGAAGATGATCGTAGGGGAATAGATGATTGTCATACAAATTTATTTGTAGTAGAATATGGAATGTAAACTATATATAGAAATCATTGAAGGTTATGTATATTATGAAAAGATTTTTATGCATTCTTTTGGCACTAATATTTATGTTTTCGGTTGCATGTAGTCCGCCTGCAGACAAGCCGGCTGGTGATGCCGGCACTTCCACTTCATCGGCGTTGGTTTCGGAAATGAAAGTTGAGCATAACTCTGACGTATTTGATTGGACTGTTGACAAGGATGGCCGCATATTCATTGCGGATAAGGACCGTATCATCATGTATAACACTGATGGTAAAAAGACAGACGTTGTAAAAGAGGGACTGGAATTCTGCACATGTATTGCATTTAGAAATAAAACTATTTATGCTTGGGATGATAAAACCTCATCACT
>CAYWGM010000007.1:0-49871 GCA_964457875.1 uncultured Eubacteriales bacterium
TTTTTTAGCTGTCCTTATCATAATGACATGCGCAGTCACACCGATGGCAACCAATAATAAGACGGCCTTTAAAAGAGGACTTGAGACGATGAACAGAATGGAGCATCCTATAGTAAGCCAAAGTATCATAATGGCCGATATTTTAGCGTGCATCGGCACGCCGTTGCCATTGAGGTAATCTTTTATATATCTGCCGATCAATCTGTTATTTAAAAGCCAGTCGTACAATTTCCTTGAACTTCTGGCAAAACACGCGACAGCGATGAGAAAAAACGGAACAGAAGGAAGCAGAGGCAGGAAAATCCCCAATATGCCCAATAATACTGATAAAGCGCCGGCAACCTTCATGATCGCTTTAAGAAATCTGTTTTTTATCGGCATGATAATCCCCATCTCAAACTATATTATGCGATGAGGTTTTTTGTGTTATTGACATTTGTATGAAATGTGTTAGTATAACTATTATGAATAACCCGAGACGAAATCAGATAATTCATTTGCTGGATCATAAAGGGGATGTCCAGTTGTGCCATCTCAGGGAGATGTTTCCCGAAGTATCAGAGATGACTTTGAGAAGGGATTTGATATTCCTTGAGAAAAAAGGCTTAATCGTGCGTACTTATGGGGGCGCTGTCAGCACCAAAAGGCTGGTGATGTCCGTAGACGGGGAAAACGTCTATTCCCGTACTGCCGCCGAAAATATGCCTGCTAAAATAAAGATCGCCCAAAAAGCGCTTCCTCTTGTTGAAAAAGGACGTTCTATCTATTTTGATTCAGGTACGACCATAATGTGTCTTGCAGAGATCCTTCCCGACGATAACTACTCCATAATCACAAACGGAGCTGATATTGCGCTCGAGCTCATCAAAAAGGTTAAAATCTCTGTCACGGTACTCGGCGGGCAAATGAACCGGAACACGCTGTCGATGTCAGGCCCCAGGATAACGGATTACCTTGATGGTATGAACATTGATCTTGCGTTCATGTCCGCGTCCGGTTTTTCGGTACGCAATGGTTTTACCGTAGCCGACATATATGAGTGCGAACTCAAACGCAAGCTTGTCGGACGCGCGGGTAAAGTCATCATGCTGTTGGATACCTGTAAGATCAATAAGAACCTGCCTTTTACATATGCGAGCCTTGATGATGCCGATATTTGGATCTGCGAAAAAGAACTGCCCGGATTGGTA
Source organism: uncultured Eubacteriales bacterium (assembly GCA_964457875.1). Taxonomy (GTDB): domain Bacteria; phylum Bacillota; class Clostridia; order Acetivibrionales; family CAYWGM01; genus CAYWGM01. The sequence goes on from CAYWGM010000007.1 coordinate 1,191, forward strand.
GTGGAAGAAGCTGAAAAACATCATGTGTCGGTTATGTGACTTAAGACTTAATGCCCGTCCCTGGTCACTTTTAGCTTCAACAGACCAACCAGCCCCCATGCCGCCATCGCATAGATCATCATCGCGATTATTGCTGCAGGTTCGAACACCGATTTTGCAACAAGCCCGTCAGCTATCGAAGAATAAAATATTCCGGAAAAAGGTGCTTTCAAAATCCCTGTGGTTATATATATAAAGTTTACAAACCCGCTGGCGGGGTTTGCGCCGAGGAGCCTGAATATAAAACCGATAACGAGCAGTATTTCAATTACGCCAAGGGTATAATAAATGACATTTCTTGTCTTGATATACCATAATGGCGGTTTATGCGCCGAGTATTCCTGACCTGTATTATCCATGTGCTTATTTATACCCGAATTTTATTATTTCTATTAGGCATTTTTATATTAAAATATTGTGCTATAATATTACCAATATTTTTGATGAAGGGGCAGATATTTTATGGCAATGTCGTTACAGCAGGAATCTTTGAAGCTTCATGAACAATGGAAAGGCAAAATCGAGGTCATCAGCACCGTAAAGGTTGAGAACAGGCGCGATCTGTCGCTGGCATACACCCCGGGTGTTGCCGAACCTTGTCTTGAGATACAGAAAAACGTCGATCTTTCATATGCATATACCAAAAGGTGGAATCTTGTGGCAGTCGTCACCGACGGGACGGCGGTGCTGGGCCTGGGCGACATCGGCCCTGAGGCCGGAATGCCGGTCATGGAGGGTAAATGCGTATTATTTAAGACATTCGGCGACGTCGACGCCTTTCCGCTATGTATAAGGTCAAAAGATGTCGACGAAATTGTCAATTGCGTAAAGCTCATTGCCGGAAGCTTCGGAGGTATCAATCTAGAAGATATTTCCGCCCCGAGGTGTTTTGAAATTGAGCGGCGGCTGAAGGCCGAATGCGATATCCCCATATTCCATGACGATCAGCATGGGACTGCCGTCGTGGCCCTTGCAGGAATAATCAACTCGTTGAAGATCGTAGGTAAAAGCATACGAGATATTTCAGTTGTGGTAAATGGTTCAGGGGCTTCAGGCATAGCTGTGACACGCCTTCTTATGAAAATGGGGCTGAAGGATGTCGTATTATGCGATACGAAAGGCGCCATCTATGAAGGGCGTGATAATCTCAATCCTGAAAAGGCCGAAATGGCTCGGATTTCTAACCTTAAGCACAAGAAGGGCGGCCTGCGTGATGTGATCTGCGGAGCGGATGTATTCATCGGCCTTTCTGCACCAAAAATGGTTGACGGCGATATGGTGCGCAGTATGGCGCATGATCCGATAATCTTCGCCATGGCCAATCCTGTTCCGGAAATCATGCCCGAAGAGGCAAAGGCTGCAGGAGCGAGAGTGCTTGGAACAGGAAGGTCGGATTATGCAAACCAGATAAACAATGTGCTTGCGTTTCCCGGGATATTCAGGGGTGCGCTTGACGTCAGGGCGAGGGACATAAATGATGAGATGAAGATAGCCGCGTCCAAGGCTATCGCGGAGATAATAACTCCGGATGAATTGAATCCTGATTACATCATCCCTGCGCCATTCGATCCGAGAGTCGGAAAGGCGGTTGCCGCGGCAGTTGCGGAAGCTGCGCACAAGACCGGGGTTGCGCGTATATAAGTATTTGATAATACCAACGATAGAATATGAGGGAGTACCGGTATGGAAGGTGTCTTTGACCTCGCAGTAATAGGCGGAGGCCCGGGCGGTTATGTCGCAGCTATAAGGGCCTTGCAGCTCGGATTGAAAGTAGCTGTAATAGAAGAGCGGCAGATGGGCGGAACATGCCTCAACCGCGGATGTATCCCCACAAAAGCCCTGCTTCATGCTGCGGAGGTTTATGAAACTGTAAGAAATGCTTCCGTCTTCGGGGTGGATGTTGAAAAGGCCACATTTGATTATAACAGGATAACATCGAGGAAAGAAGCCATAGTGAATCAGTTGAGGGCCGGAGTGGAACAACTGGTCATGGGAAATGGCGGAATCATAATTAGCGGCAGGGGATATATCAAGGACACAAACACGGTCGAAGTAAGCGGCGCGGATCAATACACCGTAACCTGCGGAAAAATGATCATTGCAACAGGCTCAAAACCTTCCAAACTCAATATCCCCGGCGGTGACCTGCCGTTTGTCACCGATAGCGACGGAATACTCGAATTGAAAACAGTACCATCGAGAATGGTAATCATAGGCGGCGGCGTGATAGGGATGGAATTTGCGAGCTTATTCAGCGCTTTCGGATGCGAAGTCGCAATAATAGAAATGATGGATCAGATACTGCCAGGATTGGATCGTGAAGTTGCCGCCACAATCAGAAAGAAAATGGAGGCCAGAGGAATAAGGATAAGTACGGATTCGCGGCTCACGGGTATGACCCGGGGAACAGGCGTAAATGCGGCTTTATGCACCTATGAACAGGCAGGTGCTCCGAAGACGGCAGAGGGGGATATTGTGCTGGTTGCAGTGGGGCGTCGCCCTTGCAGCGATGGGATCGGCACTGAAAGTACAGGAATCTCGGTCGAAAAAGGGTATATCAACGTCAATGACCTGATGCAAACTAACATTGAGGGGATATATGCAATAGGCGATGTCACCGGAAAGACGCAGCTTGCGCACGTTGCTTCGGCTCAAGGCTTTGTGGCGGCGGCAAATGCCGCGGGACAAAACAAAAAGATGGATTATTCAGCCGTACCCTCATGCATATACACTTCTCCTGAGATAGCCAGCATAGGCCTGTCTGAAGAAGAGTGCCGCAGGAGGGGCCGGAATATCAAGGTCGGAAGGTTTCCGGTCAGCATGAACGGCAAATCAAAGATTATAGGGGAGCGAAGCGGATTTGCCAAGATCATCGCCGATGAAGGAACCGGTGAAATAATCGGAGCCCATATCGTAAGTCCAAGGGCCACCGATATGATCACTGAAATTGCAGCAGCAATGAAGTTTGAATTAACAATAAGCGATATTGCTGACACGATCCACCCGCATCCAACGGTAAGCGAGATCATCATGGAAGCGGCGCACGACGCGGATGCATTGAGCGTCCACAAGCCTGCGTCCAGGATTAAATGAGTAAATATTTATATTTAAAGGATTGTTTATGTTCAGAATTGTTAAGAAGATAACACTTAATCAATCTGTCAAACTTATGAAGGTATATGCGCCATATATAGCGAAGAAGGCCGAGCCCGGGCAGTTTATCATCTTGCGCGTATCCGAAGGCGGTGAGAGGATACCTCTGACCATCGCTGATTTCGACCGCTCGGAGGGTACGGTGACTATTATAGTCCAGGAGATTGGTAATACTACGAAGCAACTTGGAAGCCTCGAAGAAGGCCGTCAAATACTGGATTTTATCGGGCCTCTCGGCAATCCGACGCAATTTAAGCCGGATGTAAAGAAGGCAGTGGTCATAGGCGGCGGCGTCGGCGCAGCTATAGCGTTTCCACAAGCCCAAAAACTCCATGGCGACGGAATCGACGTAGATGCGATAATAGGTTTCAGGAACAGCGGTCTTATAATCCTGGAAAAAGAGATGGGACAAGTTTCGACGAGACTTTATGTCACCACCGACGACGGGTCTAACGGTAACAAGGGTTTTGTATCGGATGTCCTTAATAAGCTGCTGCTCGATGGCAGCCGGTATGATGTTGCGTTCGTTGTAGGTCCTCTTATCATGATGAAGATCGTAAGCGGTATAACCCAAAAGTATGCCATCAACACTATTGTGAGCATGAATCCTGTCATGATAGATGGCACCGGGATGTGCGGAGGCTGCAGACTGACCGTTGGAGGGCAGACGAAATTCGCTTGTGTCGACGGGCCGGATTTCGATGGCCACCAGGTGGATTTTGATGAGGCCATGAGAAGGCAGCTCATGTACAAAAATGAGGAGGAATTGACCAGAGATCATGCCTGCAGGATCGGAGGTGTCACCGGTGCCGAATATGTCTCCGAATAAAGTTGCGATGCCTGAGCAGGATCCTGCAGTAAGGAATGCTAATTTTTATGAAGTGGCAACCGGATATACCGATGAAATGGCGAAAGAGGAAGCCAACAGGTGCCTCCAGTGCAAGAATAAGCCATGTGTCGAAGGGTGTCCCGTTTTCGTGGATATCCCGGCATTTATAAAATTTATAGCCGAAGGCAAGTACGAAGAGGCATACGAGAAGATCAAAGAGACCAATAACCTGCCCGCGATATGCGGAAGGGTGTGCCCGCAGGAAACGCAATGCGAGCGGCTATGCGTAAGATGTAAAAAGGGTGAATCTGTTGCAATAGGAAGGCTCGAGCGGTTTGCGGCAGACCGGTGCATGTCTGATGGTGAAAATGACGGTTTGGTTCTGCAAGATAACTCAGGGAAGAAAACAGCGAAAATCGCTGTTGTCGGATCGGGACCGGCGGGTCTGACGTGCGCCGCCGACCTGGCCAAATTAGGCTATGATGTTACTGTATTCGAGGCCTTGCATGTGCCGGGGGGCGTGCTGATGTACGGTATACCGGAGTTCAGGCTTCCTAAAGACCTTGTCCAGAGAGAGATCGGATTGTTGAAAAAACTGGGCGTAAAGATCATGACGAATATGGTGATAGGTAAGGTTCTGACACTGGATGACCTGATGGAGGAAGGGTATGAGGCCATCTTCATCGGATCGGGCGCTGGATTGCCTTCTTTTCTTGGAATACCCGGAGAGAATCTCAATGGTGTGTATTCGGCAAATGAGTTCCTCACACGAGTAAATTTGATGAAAGCATACAAATTCCCTGAGACATCGACGCCTGTCAAGGTGGGCAGGAATGTCGCGGTGGTCGGCGGCGGAAATGTCGCCATGGACGCGGCAAGATGTGCAAAGCGGCTCGGAACTGAAAATGTTTATATCGTCTATAGACGTTCCGAAGCGGAATTGCCCGCAAGAGCCGAAGAGGTTCACCACGCGCGCGAAGAAGGCATAATATTTAAAATGCTTGCCAATCCGGTCAGGATCATCGGGAATGACGCCGGTTGGGTAAAGCAGATGGAATGCGTCAGGATGGAGCTTGGAGAACCGGATGCCTCAGGCAGAAGAAGGCCTGTTCCGGTGAAAGGGTCCGAATTTTTGATTGACATTGATACGGCGATCATTGCGGTAGGTACGAGTCCTAACCCTCTTATCGCTTCTACAACCGAAGGATTGGATACCCACAAATGGGGCGGGATAATAACCGATATGCAAACCGGGGCTACAAGCAAAAAGGGCGTCTATGCGGGCGGCGATGCCGTAACGGGCGCCGCGACAGTGATACTCGCCATGGGTGCGGGTAAGAATGCGGCAAAAGCTATTGATGAGTATCTTTCGAAGAGAGGATGAATAACCCTGAAGATTGATATCCCTTACGGGAAAGGCAGTTTGCCTCTGGAAGCCGATGAAAAGGATATACTGGCCATACTCAGGCCTAACAAATACAAATCAGATATTTGCGCGTCTATCGGCCCTGAAGATGTCCGAAGGTCACTTGCCGGGCCCATAGGGACGAAAAGGCTCAAGGATATTGTAAAACATGGAGAAAAGGTTGCCATCATAACCAGCGATATTACAAGGCCTGTGCCTTCAAAAGCGATACTCCCGCCTCTGCTGGATGAACTCAGTGAAGCAGGCGCTGCGCCCGATGATATAATGATCGTCTTTGCGCTGGGAAACCACAGAAAACATACCGATGAAGAGAAGAGATACCTTGTCGGTGATGATATTTTCAATAAGTACACGTGTCTAGACAGCGATCAGACCGATACTGTCTCTCTCGGAAAGACATCCGCCGGCACGCCGGTCGATATATTCAGGACTGTTGCTTCGGCTGACAGGCGGATCTGCATCGGCAACATCGAATACCACTATTTCGCCGGCTACAGTGGCGGCCTGAAGGCCATAATGCCGGGCGTCTCCACAAGATCGGCGATACAATCCAATCATAGTATGATGATAGATGATAACGCCTGCGCCGGCAGAATCTTGGATAATCCGGTGAGAGCCGATTTAGAAGAAGTTACGAAATTCCTTCCGGTCGATTTCATCGTTAACGTGGTGCTGGATGAAAAAAAACGCATCCTCAGGGCGTTTGCAGGGCATTGCATAGATGCGCACAGGCAGGGTTGCAAATTCCTCGATTCGATATATCAGGTCCCGCTTGATAGACCTGCTGATGTCGTTATTGTTTCTGCAGGGGGTTACCCTAAGGATATCAATATCTATCAGGCGCAAAAAGCCCTGGACAATGCGAAGACCGCGGTACGGGGCGGCGGGGTGATAATACTTGCGGCCGAATGCGCCGAAGGCTATGGCGAGAAGGTATTCGAAAGATGGTTTAACGATTTTACCGCGCCGGACGTGATCATTTCCGAGATAAAACGCAATTTTGAACTGGGTGGCCATAAGGCCGCCGCTATTGCCATGGTCGCTGAAAAATGCAGCATTTATCTCGTATCCGGAATGCCTTCTGATAAAGTGGAAAAGATGTTCATGAAGCCATTCGACAACTTACAGGATGCATACGATCATGCCTTAGAATCGGCCGGCTCGCAGAGCAGCACCGTTGTTATCCCATTCGGCGGATCAACGATGCCTGTTGTCGCAAGAAGTATTAAATGGTAGGATTGTCAAAGGATAGTAAAGGAGATTTATTATGTCGGTTATGTGGAGCGAAATACAAGAACAGCCGGATTTACTCAAAAATACCATTACTGGAAACATATCTAAAATTAAATCTTTAGCTGATGAAATTGATAAAAGGGGAATAAGGTTTATTACGATCGCCGCGCGCGGAACTTCGGATAACGCTGCGGTATATGCCAAATATGTCTTTGAACTGCTTGTCGGTATTCCGGTAATGCTTGCCGCGCCTTCGATATTTACAATATATAATAATTTTTTAAATTTAAGAGACAGCATGGTCATCGGAATATCCCAATCGGGAATGGCCAAGGATGTGCTTGAAGTATTGAAAGCCGCAAAGGAACAAGGCGCTTTAACAGTCAGTATAACCAACTCACCGGAGTCTCCTTTGGCGATCGGTTCTGATTGGCATTTGTACTGCAATTCAGGTATCGAAGCCGGTATTGCTGCAACTAAGACCTTTACGGCACAGGCGTATATTATTGTCAATCTTGCGTTGGAATTGGCCGGTAAAAATAGGGCCAGGGCAGTTAATAATAAAGGCTTGGCCGATGAGCTTTCATTAATGCCGGAGAGAATCAGGGAAGTAATAAAAGACGTTGATATTATTGACGAAATTACAAAAATGTATCGTTCGATGAAAGACTGTATTGTTCTTGCAAGAGGCGTGAATTACGCCGTTGCGCTTGAGTGTGCGATAAAAATAATGGAAACTTCTTATGTAAGGGCTAAAGCATATTCGATTTCGGATTTTTATCATGGCCCTCTGGCGTTGATCGAGGGCAATACGCCTGTTTTATTGTTTGCGCCGGATGGACCGACCATTGATGATACAAGAAGTATGGCCAAGAGGCTTACGCAAATCGGGGCGGATCTGCTCGTCATCTCCAGCGATTCGGAAATATTGAAGTCAGGTACGGTTTCGATATCGGTGCCATATTCGAAATATGATATTGTTTCATTTTTTTACAATACGGTAGTTGCGCAGATTTTCGCTTACCGGCTTACGATTCAAAAGGGAATGGATCCGGACAGGCCGAGGAATATTAAAAAGATAACTATTACATATTAGGACTGGGAGACGTAATAAATATATGAAAATATTATTTATATACCCGCAATATCCGCAGACATATTGGAGCTTTCATTACGCCCTGAAATTCATTTCGAAAAAGGCGAACTACCCGCCTCTCGGCCTACTGACCGTAGCTGCGATGACCCCGCGGGATTGGGATAAAAGGCTTGTGGATATGAATGTGCAAAGATTGAATGACATTGATATTAAATGGGCTGACTATGTTTTCATAAGCGCCATGGCAGTCCAAAAAGAATCTGTCAAAAGAGTTGTTGAAAGATGTAAAAAACTTGGTGCGAAGATAGTTGCCGGCGGTCCTCTTTTCACTGCAAATTATGAAGAATACGAAGGTATCGATCACCTGTTATTGAACGAAGGCGAGTTGACGCTTCCTCAATTCATATGCGATTTGCAGGAAGGAAATGCCCGGAAGATATATTCGTCGGACCGTTGGGCCGATATCACCACGACGCCGGTACCGCAATGGGATCTGATCGACATTAAAAAATATGCGTCGATGAACATACAATATTCAAGAGGCTGCCCATATAATTGCGAATTTTGCAATATCACCGATCTGTTCGGCAGGATTCCGCGGACCAAGACAGCCGGCCAGATCCTTACGGAACTTGAAAGCTTGTATGCTGAAGGTTGGAGAGGCGGCGTCCTGTTTGTCGACGATAATTTCATCGGAAACAGCAAGAAATTAAAAGAAGAGATACTGCCTGCCATTACTAAATGGATGGATATAAAAAAGCATCCTTTTGTCTTCTTTACAGAGGCGTCTATTAATCTGGCAGACGATGAAGAACTCATGAATATGATGGTCAGAGCCGGATTCGATGCGGTATTTGTGGGCATTGAATCACCTGATGAGGACAGCCTGAAGGAGTGCAATAAATATCAGAACAGAAACCGTGATCTTTTGTCATCCATTAAAAAGATCCATGCGGCAGGAATGCAGGTTCAGGGCGGATTCATACTTGGCTTCGATAATGATAAACCGGGCACGTTCGAACGTCTGATAAAGTTCATCCAGGAAAGCAGCGTAGTGACTGCGATGGTAGGATTGCTCAATGCGCCGAAGGGCACGAAGCTGTATGACAGGATGAAGGAGGAAGGTCGCTTGTTAAAGACATTCTCAGGCGATAATACTGACTATTCGATGAATTTCATTCCCAAGATGAATCACGATATGCTGATTAAGGGATATAAAAAGGTCGTCAATACCATCTACTCTCCCAAATACTATTGTGACAGGGTCATCAGTTTTCTCAAAGAATATGTGCCGATAAAACATGGCCTGGCGAAAATCAAGTTTAATGAACTCAGGGCATTTATCAAGTCGATATTTGTGCTGGGGATTGCCGGCAAAGGCAGGTTGTATTACTGGAAGCTGTTCATCTGGGCGCTTTTCAGAAAGCCGAGACTGTTTCCTATGGCTATTGTATTTTCGATTTACGGATTCCATTTCAGAAAGGTTTTCAGGAAGACCTATGAATGAGCCTTATTCAATTGAGGATCTGGAGACCCCGGCCTTATTGATCGACATGGATGCCATGGAGTGGAACATCCGTACTATGGCTGGCTACTGGACAGGCCGGAAGGCCAAATTGCGGCCGCATTTCAAGACGGCGAAATGTCCGCAGATAGCTCGTATGCAAATGGATGCGGGAGCTGTTGGGATCACATGCGCGAAGACGGGGGAAGCCGAGGTTCTGGCTGAAGCGGGGATCAGGGATATTCTGGTTGCCAATCAGGTTGTCGATCCCAATAAAATACGCAGGCTTGCAGGTATGGCTCGCACAGGGATCCGGATAACCGTTGCCGCGGACAATAAGGATAATGTGGCTGATTTGTCAGATGCCGCCGTTGAGGCGGGTACGACGTTGCACATATTGATCGAAGCAGATGTCGGTATGGGAAGATGCGGAGTGAATACACCCGCGGAAGTCCTTGACCTTGCGAGGAAGGTAATTGAATCTCCCGGTCTGGCATTTGAAGGAATACAGGCCTATGAAGGCCATATTGTGCTTAATCCTGAAAGGAAAGAGCGCGTTGAAGGCGTCCGCAGGATGATTGAAAAAATCGGGGAAATCAAAGACACTCTTGAAAGAAGCGGGATACCGGTCATAAGTATAAGCGGCGGCGGTACCGGAACATACGATATTACCGGCGATAATACTATTTGGACGGAGATTCAGTCCGGGTCGTACGTTTTTATGGATAATACATACAGCAAGCTTGGGCTCGGATTTAAAAGCTCATTGTCAGTCCTTGCGACAGTGATACATAAGCGTAGTGGCATTGCTGTCACTGACACCGGAAGGAAATCGTGCTCGACCGACATGGGGATGCCGGTGATGAAAGGCAATCCTGAGCTAAAAATCAGGTTGAACGAGGAACATGGCATAATAGAAGATGAAAATGATATATTGCAATATAAGCAGAAAGTCGAGTACATACCGGGCCATTGTTGTACCACGGTCAATCTGCATGACAATTACTTCTGTACAAGGGCGGGATGTGTTGAGGCCGTATGGCCTATATCAGCGCGCGGTAAAAGCAGGTAGCGCATATTATTTATAAATCAAACAGGGGTGTGTGGTTTTGAGGATTAATGGCGGACAGTGTAATGATTGCGGCAGGTGTGAGGCCGAATGCCACAGGAATGCGGTGACAAAGGATAAGGACGGACGGTTTATTATTGATGCGTCATTATGCAACGACTGTGAAGGATTACTCGATTACCAGTGCGCATGGGTATGCCCATGCAACTGTATCGTCGACGAATCCGGGAATCCGATATCTATAACTGATCGCACCGCAAGGCTAAGACCTGACCATCTGCTTTATATGGTCGCGGTATTGGGGGCGGGGAATAGCGGACGCTATATAGCCGGCAGGGAATGGGCGCTCATGCGCAACATCATTGCCGAGGCTTTCAGGGATCCTCGGCTTATGATACGGATAGTGCCCACATTCGATGACGGCTGTATCGGATGCAAATCGAAGAAGGACCCGAAGCACGTGGAAAAGTTGATATGGGAAGACAAAAAGACATTGGATGCGGCGGATTTAAAATATGGACAGGTGATCAATTTTTGGGACGCCGTCAGTGCAATCAGGAAGAATATAACCAAGCGGTATCTGAAAAAGATCGGAAAGTCAGAAATATTTATTGAGGATTTTTTTGGACTGAACAGATAATTGCTGCAATCATATTGGCAAATTCTGCAGCAGTGTAATATAATGATTACAGGAAGTATCGCATGACAATAGAATACTGGATGGATGATGGCTGCGGGAGAGTCCCGGTTATATCACGGGCGCCGAAGAAGTAAGTATCCGGTTGGCTGGAAATGAAACTTTCAGGCAAAAGGGACCGTAGCCGGACAATACTCTGGAAAAGCCGGCAACGGCACCGAAGGAGCAATATCCGGCAAGATAGGATGTCAGGATAGAATCTCTCAGGGATACATACAGGGGAAATAACATTGTTGAGTGTTATTTCCCCTTTTTATTTTTGCGGTTTCGCAATATGAATGAATTAAGGGGGCGTTTGATATCAAAAGGACTCCGCTTTATGAAATGCACCTGCAGCATGGTGGGAAGATCATAGAATTTGGAGGCTGGGCCCTTCCGGTCCAGTACAAAAGCATTATCGAAGAGCACAACAAAGTCAGAAAAGCCGCCGGGATATTCGATGTCTCGCATATGGGGAGGATCATCATCGAAGGCAGCGGAGCGGAAGATTTTATCCAGCAGTTGATAACCAATGACCTGAACGACGTTGAAGACGGCCGGGCCATATATTCTCCGGTGTGTTATCCCCACGGCGGTACTGTGGATGATATTGTCGTGTATAAATTCAAGCCCGGCAAGTATATGCTGGTCGTCAACGCATCAAATGCGGCAAAGGATCTTGCATGGCTGACGGAACATAAGGATAAAGCTGTGAATATTACGGACATTTCCGCCGATACGATTCAACTTGCGGTGCAGGGGCCTGATGCGGCCGCTCTCATGCAAAAGATCACCGGATATGATCTCGGTAAAATAAAGTATTATCGTTTTGCGGATAATATTGCAGTAGACGGTATGCTATCCATCGTTTCACGTACCGGATACACCGGAGAAGACGGCTTTGAAGTATATACCGGCAGCAGCGGAGCCGAACGGCTCTGGCGCGGCATCATGAAAGCCGGAGAAGAATACGGATTGGTCCCGGTCGGGCTGGGCGCGAGGGACACTCTGAGGATGGAGGCCGGGATGCCGCTGTACGGGCATGAATTATCCGAATCGATAACTCCTCTGCAGGCGAACCTTGACAGATTCATTAAATTTGGCAAATCTGATTTTGTCGGGAAGCAGGCCTTAATGGCGCAAGTCACAGCCGGTGTATCAAGAAGGATATGTGGATTTGAGATGACTGATCCGGGCGTGCCGAGGCCTGGTTATAAAGTGTATTGCGATTCAGGGGATCGGATGGTCGAGAACGGGATTGTTACAAGCGGCGGGTATTCTCCGACTTTGAATAAAAATATCGGATTGATGCTTGTCGATTCGTATTGTTCGACTCCGGGCATGCGGATACATATTGGGGTCAGGGACAGGGACATCAGCGCCAAAACGGTAGAATATCCTTTTTATAGAAGAAAATAAGTTGCTCGATAACAAGATAAAAAGAAGGAGATGGAAAGATGGATATCAAAGAAGGGCTGTATTATTCGAAGGACCATGAGTGGGTACGCGTCGAAGGGGATAAGGCCTATATCGGGATAACCGATTACGCCCAGCATGCGCTTGGCGATATTGTCTACCTTGAAATGCCTCCCAAAGGAAAAGAGTTAAAAGCCGGCGATGTACTTGCTGTTGCAGAATCCGTAAAAACGGCTTCGGAGATATTTTCACCCATAGACGGTACAGTATCGGAGACAAATACTGAAGTGGCCGCCGCCGCCGGTGTGTTGAACGCCGATCCCTACGGCAAATGGGTCGCTGCGCTGGAATCGATCGATAAGAAGGGTTTGTCCGGTTTGATGGATGAAAAAGAGTACGCGGCATATTGCCAGGAGGGTTCATAATGTCTTCATATCTTTCTTCGACATATGAAGAGCGCAGGAAGATGCTTGAGGTCGCCGGATCCGGCAATTTTGAAGAATTGTTTGCAAGTATACCTGAAAGTATAAGGCTGCGCAGGGAACCGGATATCCCCGGCCCGTTGTCCGAGCCTGAACTGGCGGCGCATATGAACCGGGTCTCATCACGAAGCGCCGATACCGCAAGCAATATATGTTTTCTCGGGGCAGGCGCATACGATCATTATATACCGGCTGTTGTGGAGCATGTATTGTCCAGATCCGAATTCTATACCTCTTATACGCCATACCAGGCTGAAATCAACCAGGGCATGCTCCAGGCCATATTCGAATACCAGACCATGATATGCCGGCTGACCGGAATGGACGCATCCAATGCATCGCTGTACGACGGGGCCACAGCGCTTTCAGAGGCCATACTTATCACGTGCCTGACCACCGCGCACAATACGGTCATTGTCCCGGAGACACTTCATCCGCAATATCTTGATGTGGTCAGGACATACATATCGCCTAAAAATATTAAGATCAAAACGGTAAGCAGTTATGAAGGGCAAATCGATCTTGATGAATTAAAGGCACTGCTTAACCATGATAACGATGGTAGCGATGTCGCCGCCGTGGTTATCCAAAATCCTAATTTCTACGGCATCGTTGAGGATATCGGTGAAGTTACGGCGCTTGCGCACAAATACGGTTCGCTTGCCATCATTGCTGCCAACCCCATATCGCTCGGAATCCTCATATCTCCAGGAGAAGCCGGTGCAGATATTTGCGTCGGTGAAGGCCAGCCGATGGGAAACGAATTATCGTTTGGCGGCCCATATCTGGGCTTTATGGCTGTCAGGAACGAGCTTGTAAGGAAAATGCCGGGAAGGATCGTCGGCGAAACAGTGGATCGCGAAGGGAAACGTGGATTCATACTTACCCTGCAGGCGAGGGAACAGCATATAAGAAGGGAAAAGGCCGGCTCCAACATCTGTTCAAATGAAGCGCTCAACGCTCTGGCCGCCACAGTATATCTTGCCGCTGCCGGTAAACAGGGATTGCGGGATATCGCCGGATTATGCCGCGACAGGGCGCATTATGCATATAGGAAGCTGATCGATACCGGTTTTTTTGAGCCGGTATTCAAGTCTCCTTTTTTTAACGAGTTTGTCGTCAGGAGCCCGATACCTGTAAAAACGTTGAATGATGCTCTGATGAAAAAGCGCATCATCGGCGGTCTGGATATCGGCAAATATAATAAAGAATTAAAAGACTGCTGGATGCTGGCTGTTACCGAGAAGCGTCCGGTCGCGGAAATCGATTCGCTGGTTGCGGCTGCATCTGAAATTATAAGGAGTTGCGGTAAATGAGCAAATTGATATTCGAGATCAGCGCAGAAGGCAAAAGCACGTTCCGGGCGCCTGCGGCAGACCCGGAGTGTGAGAACTGCAAAGGCAGCGGGGATGCTATCCCTGATAAATTCATGCGGAAATCGCCGGCCGACCTTCCTGAAGTTTCTGAGCCTGAACTCGTCAGGCATTATACAAGACTTTCCGGTATGAATTTCGGCGTCGATTCCGGATTTTACCCTCTCGGTTCCTGCACGATGAAATACAATCCGAAGATAAATGAAAATATAGCCAAATATGAAGGTTTCTCCAAAGTCCATCCGATGCAGGATGAAGACACGGTGCAAGGATGTCTCGGGTTGATCCATGATCTCGGAGCGATGCTTTGTGAAATCACCGGCATGGCCGGTTTTTCGATGCAGCCTGCGGCAGGTGCGCATGGCGAGTTCGCCGGATTGCTGATGATCAGGGCTTGGCATAAATCGAGAGGCGACGAAAAGAGGACGAGGATAATCGTCCCCGATTCGGCCCATGGCACAAATCCGGCTTCTGCGACAATGGCGGGTTTCAACGTGACAGTCATAAAATCCGATGAGATGGGCTGCGTGGATATCGGATCGCTGAAATCGGCCATCGGTGATGATGTCGCCGGTCTGATGCTTACAAACCCCAATACGTTAGGATTGTTCGATGAGAATATTGTCATGATATCGGAAATCGTGCATGGTTGCGGCGGATTACTGTATTATGACGGGGCTAATGCAAATGCCATACTTGGCATAACCAGACCGGGGGATATGGGATTCGATGTAGTACATCTCAATCTGCACAAGACTTTCGGGACTCCTCACGGAGGCGGCGGACCGGGCGCCGGACCGATCGGAGTGACTGAAGAGCTCTTGCCGTTTTTACCTGTCCCTGTGATAATCAATAAAGATGGAAGGTATACCGAAGATTATGACAGGCCTCTATCGATAGGGCGTATGAAGGCTTTCAACGGTAATTTCGGCGTATTGGTAAAGGCCTATGCATATATCCTCTCGCATGGCGCGTCAGGCTTGCGGATGAATTCCGAAATGGCTGTGCTCAACGCCAATTATCTGATGAAGCTTCTCAAAGAGCGGTACCATCTTGCGTATGACAGGCCGTGCATGCATGAATTCGTCATCTCGGCAAAAAACCAGAATGCATATGGCGTTACGGCGATGGACATCGCAAAAAGGCTCATTGATCTTGGCATACACCCTCCCACGGTCTACTTTCCTCTAATTGTCAGGGAGTCGATAATGGTGGAACCTACCGAGACGGAGAGCAAAAGCACCCTGGACGCCTTTGCAGCCGCGATGACGCAGATAGCCGACGAGGCGGCTTCGCAACCGGAGTTGCTGAAACAAGCGCCTCACAATACTCCCGTCAGGCGGCTGGATGAAGTCAAAGCGGCTAGGGAACCTGTGCTGACTTATAAGAATAAATAGTATTAGGCGAATATTTCCGGCAGTCCGACGTCCAAGCCTTTAAATATAAAGGATTTGGCCGTATCGTCCCTGACGAATTGCTTCATATTTTCTATTTTGTTGTCCTTGAATTGATATACGGATAATTCTTTGTTTTTATAATTCACTATCCAATATTCCTGCACGCCTGAATTCAAATAAAGGTCCAATTTCCTCACAAGGTCGTGCCTTACCGAAGATTCCGACATGACTTCGACAACAAGCGCGGGGACGCCCTCGTACTTATCCTTGTCGTTCATGTTTTCCGGGTCGCATATGACCAGCACGTCAGGCTGCACCATATTCATATGCTTCCCGTTCTTAACGATCTTCACATCGAAAGGCGAGAGGTACGGGCGGCACTTTTTGCCCCCGAACCATGAACGAAATATAGTGTAGATGTTTCCAATGATTTGCTGGTGTGTGGATTTGGGTGAAGCAAGCAGGTACACTTCGCCGTCGATATACTCATACCTTTCGTTGCTTTTCTCGTACATTTCAAGGAATTCGTCAAAACTCATTCTTTTGCCTTGGTAGTTGTATGCCACTCCGTGTTCGGCAACGATACTTTCGAAATCCCAGTCTTCAAGCTTTGTGATTTTTGCTACCGGCTTTCCGCTCCTTGTAACGATGATATCTTCCTGCCAAAGCAGCTGCAGGTATTTGCCAAAATTATTCTTGATATCGGTTGCGCTTATGATCATATCACCACTCCTTAACTAATATATTGACTATTATAATTATAGGGCAGCTTAAATAGTTAGTCAATATATCAGCTAATATATCAGCTGAATATTTTGATGTAGATGACCTTGCCGTTACATCTTGACTCTGTCAGGCGCGATATGTATGATTTAAATTGAAAGGTGTCATCAACAAGAAAACAGGAGGTTTGAAGATTCATGGACCGCGAGACCGGCAGTTTATCAATCAATACTGAGAATATCATGCCGATAATTAAAAAATGGCTGTATTCCGATCAGGATATCTTTGTGCGCGAACTGGTTTCAAATGCAAGCGACGCTATCACAAAGTTCAGGAAGCTGGCTGATATGGGCGAAGCGGAGGCAACTAGTGAAGAAAAGTATCATGTTAAAGTGATAGTGAACGCCGACGACAAGACCATCAGCTTCATTGACAATGGTATCGGCATGACCGGCGACGAAGTGCGCAGGTATATAAACCAGATCGCGTTTTCAGGCGCGCAGGATTTTATCGATAAATACAAGGATAAGATCGATGAAAAGGGCCAGATCATCGGACATTTCGGGCTTGGATTCTATTCCGCGTTCATGGTGTCGGAAAAGATCACAATAGATACTTTGTCATATCTCCCCGGTGCGCAGGCCGTAAGATGGACAAGCAAGGGAGGCACCGAATATGAGATGGAGGAGTCGGACAGGAAAGAAAGAGGGACTGCCATCACATTGCACGTATCGCAGGACAGCCTGGAATTTATTGAAGAATTCAAGATGAGGGGGATCCTGCTCAAATACTGTAACTTTCTTCCGTATGAGATTTACTTTGAGGACGCGACGCAGGAGGCGCGAAAGAAGAAGGAAGGAGAAAAGGACGAAGACGACGGCGCTGATAAGCCTATAAACGATACGTATCCGCTGTGGCTGAAAAACCCCAAGGATTGCACCGAACAGGAGTATAAGGATTTTTACAGGAAGGTGTTTTTGGACTTCAACGACCCGTTGTTCTGGATACATTTGAACATGGACTATCCTTTCAACCTCAAGGGCATCCTGTATTTCCCGAAGCTGAGGCATGAGTTCGAGACGGTGGAAGGACAGATAAAACTGTACTACAATCAGATTTTTGTCGCCGATAATATTAAAGAAGTCATCCCCGAGTTCCTGATGCTGCTCAAAGGGACGATCGATTGCCCCGACCTGCCGCTCAACGTATCGAGGAGCTTCCTGCAGAACGACGCCAATGTGGCGAAGCTGTCTGCGCATATCACGAAGAAGGTCGCCGATAAGCTGACGTCGTTGTATGAGAGCGAGAGGGACAATTACAACAAGTACTGGGATGATATAAACCCGTTCGTCAAGTACGGCTGCATGAAGGAATCCAAGTTCTTCGACAAGGTTAAGGACATCGTTATATATAAATTGCTTGACGGCAGCTACGTGACGCTCAGGGAATACCTCGACAGGATGAGGGACAAGCATAAGGACAACGATAAGGATAAGGTTTACTATGTGACCGACCAGAAGCAGCAGGCGCAATATATCAGAATATTCAGGGAGCATGGGATGGAGGCCATCATATTGCCTTCTCTGATCGATACGCATTTCATTCAGTTCCTTGAATATAAGGAGAGCGGTATAAAGTTCAGCCGCATCGACTCAGATATCTCGGACAGCCTGAAAGAAAAGGATTCTGACGGCGGCGCCGGTGACTCCCAAAAGCATGGGGCAGACGCCGAATCGCTCGGAGGCATATTCAAGGAAGCCATCGGAGACGACAAGCTTGAGATAAAAGTGGAGAATCTTAAGAGCGCGGCGGTTCCGGCAATCATCGTATTGTCGGAGCATTCGCGCAGGATGAAGGATATGAGCAGGTTCTTCGGGGATATGGAAGGCAATGCGCCGTTCCCCGAAGAGAAGACGCTGGTGCTCAACAGCGGCAATGAGTTGATAAAAAGACTGGTCAGGCTCAACGGCATACAGGACAGAAAAGATGAAGTTATGCTCATATGCTCGCATGTGTATGACCTTGCGCTGATGGGCCAGCGCCAGCTCGAGCCTGACGCTATGATGAAGTTCATAGACAGGAGCAATACGATATTGTCAAAGCTTGCAGAAGAGGCGGAGGTAAGCTGATGCCGGTAAGAAGGATATTAGTCGAAAAGAAAAAAGGCTATGATATTGAACCGCAGGAGCTGTACCGGGACCTGAAGGAATACCTCGGAATCAGCGGGCTCGAATCGGTGAGGGTCGTCAACAGGTATGACGTGGAAGGGCTGAATGACGAAGCCTACGAAAGGTCGTTGCATACCATATTCTCCGAGCCGCCCGTAGATAACGTGTATGAAGAAAAGATGGAAATCGGCGCAGACGAGGCTATGTTTGCGATCGAGTACCTTCCGGGACAATACGACCAGAGGGCTGATTCGGCTTCGCAATGCATCCAGATCCTCACATGCGGCGAGAGGCCTGATGTACGCGTAGCCAGGCTTATCATACTCAAAGGCAAAATCACCGATGACGAGTTGTCAAGCGTAAAAAATTATTGCATCAATCCGGTCGAAAGCAGGGAAGCCGGGTTTGAAAAGCCAGCCAGCCTGAAGATGGAGATAGTCAATCCTCCCGATGTGCAGGTCGTTTCCGGATTTGTGGGTATGGACGACGCCGGGCTGGAGGAATTGGCTTCGGATATGGGATTTGCCATGCCGATAGATGACCTGCGTTTCTGCAGAGACCACTTTGCTTCGATCGAGCGCAGAGACCCGACTGTTACCGAGCTCAGGGTTATAGATACCTACTGGTCCGATCATTGCAGACATACAACGTTTCTTTCGAAGATTGAAAATGTAGAATTTGATGAAGGACATTTCCGTCCGCTTTTTGACGAAGCGTACGGTAAATATATTTCATCAAGGCAAAAATTATATGTAAATCTGAACCAAAACAAAATAAGAGATATGTCGCTCATGGATCTGGCGACCATTGCAGCCAAGGTCCTCCGCAAGGAAGGCAAGCTCGAAGACCTGGATACTTCTGATGAGATCAATGCCTGCAGCATAAAAGTCGATGCCGGTATCAACGGCCGGAGAGAAGAATGGCTGGTCATGTTCAAGAACGAGACGCATAACCATCCGACTGAGATAGAGCCGTTCGGCGGGGCTGCGACATGCCTCGGCGGCGCGATAAGGGATCCGTTGTCCGGACGCGCATATGTCTATCAGGCCATGCGTGTGACGGGAAGCGGCGATCCGCGTCTCGGACTTGACCGCACGCTGCCAGGAAAACTGCCGCAGAGGAAGATAACCACCGGCGCTGCCGCCGGGTACAGCTCTTACGGCAATCAGATCGGGCTTTCGACGGGCCAGGTGGCCGAGCTTTATGACGAGGGGTTTGTTGCCAAGAGGATGGAGATCGGAGCGGTCATCGCAGCTGCGCCGACAGGCAATGTGCTTAGAGAGAAGCCTTTGCCCGGTGATGTCGTTATATTACTCGGCGGAAGGACGGGCCGCGACGGATGTGGCGGCGCGACAGGTTCTTCTAAAGAGCATGACGAGAATTCACTTGCCAACTGCGGCGCTGAAGTGCAGAAGGGGAATCCTCCCACAGAGCGCAAAATTCAGAGGCTTTTCAGGAAAAAGGAAGTTAGCGTTCTGATCAAGAAATGCAACGATTTCGGCGCTGGCGGTGTTTCGGTCGCCATAGGGGAGCTTGCCGACGGCCTGGATATAAACTTGGACGCGGTACCTAAAAAATATGAAGGACTGGATGGGACCGAACTGGCCATCTCCGAATCGCAGGAGAGGATGGCCGTCGTAGTTGCCGCTGAAGACGCCCCCAAATTCATATCTTTTGCGGCGGAAGAAAACCTCGAAGCCACCCCCGTTGCGGTAGTGAACGGCAAAGGCCGGCTCAGGATGAATTGGCGCGGCAAGACCATCGTCGACCTGAGCAGGGAGTTCCTCGATACCAACGGCGTCAAGCAGCATGTAACCATAAAAACAGCGCTTCCGGACGCAAATACCGGTATTTTCGCTCATACTGCCGCAGGCGGCAGAAATTCCGGCGGTAATGATATAAAAACTATGTGGTCCCAAAACCTTAGGCAGCTGAATGTGTGCAGCCAGAAGGGGCTGGTTGAGAGATTCGACAGTACCATAGGCGCAGGCACGGTCCTCATGCCTTTCGGGGGCAAATACCAGCTTACGCCGCAGGAAGGTATGGCGGCAATGCTGCCTGTAGTTGATAAATCAACGGAAACAGCCACCCTGATGACATACGGGTATAACCCTGAGATAGGCGCATGGAGCCCCTTCCACGGGGCTGTATACTCTATAGTCGAATCAGTTGCAAAGATAGCAGCTATGGGCGGCGATTTTTCGAAGATAAGATTCACTTTTCAGGAGTATTTTGAGAAGCTTGGGATGGATCCATATAAATGGGGCAAGCCTTTTTCTGCGCTTTTAGGCGCGTTATTAACGCAATTGTCCCTTGATATCCCTTCCATCGGCGGAAAAGACAGCATGTCGGGCACCTTCAAGGACTTGAACGTGCCGCCTACGCTCGTCTCTTTTGCGGTTGCGCCTGTTATTGCCGCAAATGTGGTCTCGGCTGAGTTTAAAAATACAGACACTATCGCAGTGTTGCTGCCTGTGCGGATCGATAAGTATATGATGCCTGATTTTGGCCAGATGAAGGCCAATTATTCACGCGTATTCGAACTTGTTGCAAGAGGCAGGATACTCGCCGCCCATTCGGTCAGGAACGGCGGTATATCAGAGGCCATTAGCAAGATGTGCTTCGGCAATATGATCGGATTCGAGTTCAGCGGATATATCAGGCAGGATGATTTGTTCAAACCCGGATATGGTTCGTTGATTCTTGAGGTCCGTTCGGGTGAAGATGTCGGAAGATTGTTTGGTGGTGTTGAATATCAGGTACTTGGCAAGACGACCATGCTGCCGACCATCACCGTGAGAGGAGTCAGTCTTGATCTGGCTGATATCCTGAGCGATTGGGAGCAGCCGCTCGAAAAAGTCTTCCCGACGATGCGGGCATCCGAAGTGGCAAACCGACCGATTAAAACTGATATGGCTGTTGGAGCAGATGATAGTGAAAAAACCAGCAAGGTTAATAAAACAGGCAGAGTCGCACTGCTGGACGCAAGGCCGCGGATATTCATTCCCGTATTCCCGGGGACCAACTGCGAATATGATACCGCGCAGCTTTGCGAAAAAGCAGGCGGAACCGCCGACGTGTTCATAGTCAGGAACCTGACTCCGCGCGATATGGAAGACACGATCAGCGAGATGGCGCGTCGGATCGCCGATTCCCAGATGATAATCATCCCCGGAGGGTTCAGCGGGGGCGACGAGCCTGACGGCTCGGGCAAATTCATAGCAACTGCATTCCGCAATCCATATGTCGCCGAAGCCATCACCGATCTTCTTAACAGGCGCGACGGGCTTATCCTTGGCATATGCAACGGGTTCCAGGCGCTGATAAAGCTCGGTCTGGTTCCGTACGGTGAAATACGGGATATGGATGAAAACAGCCCGACACTGACGTACAATGCCATAGGGCGGCATATGTCATGCATGGTGAGGACGAAGGTCGTATCAAAGCTGTCGCCGTGGCTGGCATACGCAGAACCCGGCGAGATCCACTGCGTTCCTGTGTCCCATGGGGAAGGCCGCTTCATTGCGACAGAGGACGATATTTCCAAGATGTTCGCCAGTCATCAAGTGGCAACCCAATATGTCGATTTTGACGGCAATCCTTCGGCTGATATCCGTTTCAATCCGAACGGTTCCATGATGGCCGTAGAAGGCATAACGAGCCCCGACGGCAGGGTGTTCGGTAAGATGGCCCATTCGGAACGGGTGAGGCAGGGCATCCTGAAGAATGTGCCCGGGAATAAGGATCAGAAGCTGTTCCAGGCCGGAGTGGACTATTTCAGGTAAATTGTCGGATGCAGAATAAGGAGCTGTATAATGGAAATATTAGCCGCATATGATAACGTGCCGCTATCCGCAGAGGAAATAAAAGATGCGGCGCTGAAATCCATTGATGCAATAAAACCCTTCAAAGGCAAGGTATTGCTGTTGCCGCCCGATATCAGCAGGATAAATTCGGGCGCAGGTAAGATAACTTCGATATATTATAACGCCTTGAAAGATAGGTTCAGGATCGATGTCATGCCGGCCCTGGGTACGCATCTTCCGATGCGCAGCGATGAGATAATCGAGATGTTCGGCAATGATATCCCGACAGAGCGTTTTGTGGCGCATGATTGGCGCAATGATACCGTCAGAGTGGGGACAGTACCGGGTGACTTCATCAACAGAGTTTCCGGCGGACTTCTTGATTATCCTATTGAAATCGCGATAAATAAGCGGTTGATAAACAACGAATACGACCTTGTCATATCGATAGGCCAGGTGGTTCCGCATGAAGTGGCCGGAATGGCGAATTATTCGAAGAATATCCTGGTGGGCTGCGGCGGATTTGACATTATAAACAAGACTCACTTCCTCGGCGCAGTCTGCGGGATAGAAAGCATACTCGGCAACGACAGGACGCCGGTGCGAAAGGTCTTTGATTATGCCGAGGAGGAATTCCTGAAGGATATACCCATAATGTATGTCATGACGGTGATGTCATGCGTATCGGGGAAGCCGCAGTGCGACGGCCTTTTCATCGGCAGGGAGCGCAAGGTGTACGAGGCTGCCGCACATCTGAGCATGAAAAGGAATATTACATATGTGGACAAGCCATTAAAAAAAGTGGTGGCTTTTCTGTCGGAAAAAGAATTCAAGAGCACCTGGGTGGGCAACAAGGCCGTATACAGGACAAGGAAGGCTATTGCCGACGGCGAGGAGCTTGTAATCCTTGCGCCGGGGGTCGGATGCTTCGGCGAAGACCGCGTATTTGACCAATTGATAAGGAAATATGGTTATGTGGGCAGGGACAAAGTACTCAAGCTGTGCAGGGAGAACAGCGATCTATCCTCCAACCTGTCGGCGGCAGCCCATCTTATACATGGCTCGAGCGACGGCAGGTTCACAGTTACATATGCGGTGCAGAATCTGACGAGGCAAGACATGGAATCGGTAAACTATAAATTCATTTCATATGACGAAGCAACGCGCAAATACGATCCTTGCAAGCTAAAAGAAGGATTCAACAAGCTGGACGACGGCGAAGAGATATACTTTATAAACAATCCGGCGGCAGGCTTGTGGGCTGTGGGCGCGAAATCGAGTGCCTCGAGTATTAAATAGGTTAGAAATGGAGCAGCCACCTATGTATAAAAAGAACCTGTGTGTTTATGAAATGCTTGAAAAACTGGGATTGATACTACCTCCGGCGCCGCAGGCAGTAGGGCTTTATTCGCCCGTAAAACAATCGGGCAACCTGCTTTATGTATCCGGACAAGGCTTCATCAGAGACGGGAAGGCATTGATACAAGGCAAAGCCGGCTCGGACGTGTCTTTGGAGCAGGCGCAGGAAGCTGCCAGAGGAGCCGCGCTTAATATGCTGAGCGTGTTGGATAAATACACAAGTGATCTCAATAGGATTGGCAGCGTTGTCAAACTGCTTGGATTCATAGCCAGCGCTCCGGGCTTCAATAATCAGCCTAAAGTCCTGAATGCTGCGTCACAGCTCTTTATCGACCTGTTCGGCGAGGCTGGCAGGGCGGCACGATCGGCCGTCGGCGTAAATGAGCTTCCGCTCAATCTGACCGTCGAACTGGAAGGGATATTTGAGCTCTTAGGGGGTTGTAGGATTTGAAATCTGATTCTAGTAGTAAAGCTGAATATAAGAAGAGAATGGTTCACCTGAAAGGCGGATTTTCCGAGAGAAAAGGTATTACTGATTTTAGTAAAAAGATTCAGATTAATTCACTTGATACAAGAACAAGGAATTATATCGTTAATTTCCTTGGTGATTTTATACCAGAAATGCTGAGAGTAGATAAGACGGAAAGCTATAAGGGTGATAGGGTACAAGGGTATAAAGGTTTTATTAAATACTTGTATACAGACATATTTTCCAAAACGTTGGGCGACATTCCGATTAAATTTGGGGTCTATGATGAGCCTTGGATCGTATACCAGCAAGTTGAAAGAGATATTTATGTAGTGGTTGAGACAGGTAGCTATGATGAAGTGTTTGACTTATTGATTGCAATAAACCAATACCTCTTAAGATTATATAATATATCAAACCCTTTTAAGATGAGAATCAATTCAATATTTGAACGTGAAGGAGTAATGTATAGATTTGTTGGCGAAACGATAACTGACATTACAAATGAAAGCGAAATAAATGAAATTAACGAAGCCTTAAGTTATAACGATGATAGTTGCACACAACATTTATTAAAGGCAATTGGATACTTATATAACCGAGAGAAGCCGGATTATGAAAATAGTGTAAAAGAATCAATTTCTGCTGTTGAAGCTTTATGTAATATTATTACTGGCAGCAAAGATTCGTTAGGCAAAGCATTATATAGATTAACAACGTTAGGTATTAAAATACATCCTTGTATGGAAAATGCTTTTGAAAAGCTTTATGGGTACACATCCGATGAAGCTGGAATTCGACACGCCAGTGGGCTTGATTTAAGGACCACATTTGCTGAAGCAAAATTTATGCTTGTATGTTGTTCAGCTTTTGTAAATTATTTAAGGGATATATCCGTTAAGTGTTCGGAAGGTAAGGCATAGTAATTTATTATCACAATGTGATGAAGCATTATTAGAGGTATACGTCAAATTCTATGAGTATGAACATATCGTGAATCAACCTGCCAATAAGGGTAAAAAGTGCTCGCGATGCAAATACGTGAGTAATTAATTTATAATTTTACTCACGTTATATTGATGTGAGTAAAATTGTCATATATAATATGACTTGAAAGCGAGGAAGATCATATTATGGATTCAATATTGAGAAATTTGCCCCTGAAAGTAGATATTGAAACTAAAAGAATATTAAAGCAGCTTGCAAGGTCTCACAGGGCATTGGCAGAGCTCAAAGGGCATGCCGATACCATGCCCAATAAAAAAATACTTATCAATGCCGTAACCATAAATGAAGCGAAGGATAGCTCTGAGATTGAGAACATCATCACTACACATGACGAACTTTTTAAAGCCATGGCCCAGTCCGGCTACAACAGTCCTGCAGCAAAGGAGGTTGTAAGCTATAGGGCTGCCTTATGGCGAGGGTATGAACTGGTGAAAGAAAACCGATTGCTCACTACTAATATGATTGTTGAAATCCAGGGGTATATAGAACGAAACCGCGCCGGAATAAGGAAGTTGCCCGGTACTGTACTGAAAAACGAAACTACGGGTGAAACAGTTTATACGCCGCCGTCCGGCGAGCGGGAGATACTGGGCTTGATGTCCAATCTTGAGAGGTACATAAATGAGGATTACGACAATGTCGATCCGCTTATAAAGCTGGCGGTGATCCACTACCAGTTTGAATCGATACACCCGTTTTATGACGGCAATGGGAGGACAGGCAGGATAATAAACGTACTGTACCTTGTCTTAAAGGAATTGCTCGATAGCCCTATTTTGTACCTGAGCAAATATATAATCCGGAACAAGTCGGCATACTACAGGCTATTGCAGGAGATAAGGGTAAACGATAATTGGGAGGAATGGATTTTATATATACTGGACGGGATCGAGCAAACCTCGGATGAGACATTGCTCCTTATTAAAAGAATTAATTCGGTAGTAGACAAGGTAGCGGAAGAAATTAAAACCGCATTGCCTAAGATATACTCAAGAGATTTGCTGAACCTGCTGTTTTATGAATTCTATACTAAAATCGGTTATGTCGAGAAAGGCTTGGGCGTTTCAAGGAAAACCGCATCAGGCTATCTGGCATCACTTGAGGCCGGCGGATTCCTTAAATCCCATATGATCGGCAAAGAGAAGATATACTTGAACAAGGCTTTGTTTAAGGTTGTACAGGAAGTCGGTTCAGTAAAATAGTATAAAATTATCAACAACCATGCTGCTACCTTACGGTCGTAGCACATATCAAAGAAATCATAGAGGCAGTCAAAAACGGGGCTGAGGGCAAGATCGTAGAAGTCGAAGATGAAAAAACCAATACCAGGGTAGAAGTCTTTGTAGAATGGCGGGTCAATTTCAGCTGAAACCAACTATAATTAGGATAGCTTATCTATAATCTGCAGCTTTATCCCTATTTATCTTTTGCCTTATACTAAAGGTGCAATTTATCTGCACTTGATAAATGCATAGCGTCCTTGCTATAAAAAGAATTTGCACTAAGGGTATAAGCTGATGACTGATCCGATTACTACGATACCGGGGAAAAAGATTAAACTGACGCTCAATAATAAGACGATATTATTGATGATGGCACTTCCATTCGTTGCAATGGTGCTGGTATTCAATTACATACCTATTTTGGGATGGATACTTGCCTTTTTTGATTATAGGCCGGGTGTTGCTCTGGATTTCAGCCAGTTTGTCGGCCTGAAATACTTTAAAATGGCTCTTGATTTCAAAAGCGGAAGCGAGCTTTTGACTGTGATGAGAAACACTTTAGTAATGAGTTTTTCTTCTGTCATCCTTCAGCCGCTTCCGGTTATCTTTGCTATCTTTCTTTCGGAAATGAACAGCAAGTATTTTAGAAAGACCATCCAGACATTGACAACGCTACCTAACTTCATCAGTTGGGTTCTTGTTTACTCAATTTTCTTTGCAGCATTTTCCATGGATGATGGTTTTGTTAATATGGTACTATTAAACTTACATATTATAGACACTCCGCTCAACCTTTTGGCGAATGGAGATGCGGCCTGGTACTTCCAGATCTGCATCCAGATATGGAAGAACGTAGGGTTTGTTTCAATAATATATCTTGCATCGATTTCAGGTATAGACAGTGAGTTGTATGACGCGGTAAAAATAGACGGAGCAGGAAGGTTCCGGAAGATATTGCATGTTGTAGTTCCTGGTGTGGCGCCTACTTTTACGGTTCTGTTGCTTTTATCCATAAGTAATATTCTATCAAATGGTTTCGAACAGTATTATGTTTTCATGAACGCCATGGTACAGGACAAGTTGCAGGTATTTGACTATTATACGTACCGGATAGGCATAACCATGAATGAGTATTCTTTTTCCACGGCTCTAGGCATCTTTAAAACTATTGTAAGCGTAGCCCTATTGTTTAGTGTGAATTTGATATCAAAAAAGATCAGAGGGTCATCAATTATTTAAGGAGCGGACCGCATGAAAGCTGCAATGAAAAACAAACTGGGCAATTACATATTCAGTACGATCAACTATACAATATTTATAATATTTGCCTTTATATGCATATATCCATTTTATTACATATTTATTTTTTCACTCAGTAATCCTCAGGAATCTGTAAAAGGTGGCATCTATCTGTTACCGAAAGGGTTTACGTTTTTCAATTATCTCTCTGTCGGCAAATTGACAGGTATACCTAGCGCCGCACTTGTTTCGGTAGCAAGGACGGTGATCGGCACTGCGGTCACAATATTCAGCTGTTCCATTTTTGGATATGCTTTATCGAAAAAGGAACTTATTTTTAGAAAACTATTCTACCGTATGGTTGTGATTACGCTATACCTTAATGCCGGATTGATCCCCTGGTATATTACCATGAGAACCATCAAGCTTCAAAACAGTTTTTTTCTGTATATACTTCCATGGGCAGTGTCGGGATTCTATCTGATCCTCATCAAGACATATATGGAACAGCTGCCGCCTTCCATGGAGGAATCGGCAATGATCGACGGAGCCAATAGCTTCATGATATTCATAAAAATCGTTTTTCCCTTATCCCTTCCGGTCATTGCTACAATTGCGGTTTTTAGCGCAGTAAACCAATGGAATGCCTGGACTGACAATTTCTTTCTTGTCAGAAATCCAAATCTTCAGACATTGCAACTGATATTGCTGACATATTTGAGGGAATCCGAGTCCATTGCAAGAAATATTAGTTCAATGGATCCGGAACTGCTTTCTAAACGGGTCGCAACACTGACGCCTATTGCGGTGAGGATGACGATCACAATGATTGCAACGCTTCCGATCGTATTTGTTTATCCGTTTATGCAGAGATATTTTGTTAAAGGCATCATGCTTGGGGCCGTCAAGGGCTGACAATGCTATAACAATATGCTGAATTCAGATGTTACGGGGATTTAGCATTTTATATAAATGTAGTGAACTAAAATATTATCAAGGAGGTAGAACTTCATGAAAAAGAATCTGACCAAGGTTTTTGCTCTGCTGCTCACAGTTGTATTTGTTTTATCCTTTATCGCCTGCAGCAGTAACGACAAAGATGGAACAGAGACAACTGCGGCTTCATCGGCAGCAAGTACCGAAGAGACAAAAGAGCCGGTCACATTGACTTATTACGGTTTCCTTGCGGGCGGAAGTTATCCGTCCGGCGTACAGAGCGATCCGATTGCCAAGGAACTCGAAAAGCAAACAGGAGTGACAATTGACTGGGAATTCCATGGTACTCCGGACAAACTGGCCGCCATGCTGGCTAGCAATGATTTACCGGATATTCTGGCTATTGACACTCAGGTTACGACAAACGTTTCTGCTCAACAGCTTATTGACGGAAACAAGATGATCGATATGAAGCCATTGCTTGCGACAAATGGGAAGACAATTGCCGCGGAGACACCTGAAAAGCTGTCTTTTTCCCAAAAGATATATGGTGGCCCGGACGAAAAGCTGTATTTTATACCCGGTCCTGATCAGGGAATAACTCCTACCAAACCGAATTACTTTATAGGACCGCCGCAGGGTGTCGGTGTCTATGTAAGATGGGATTATTATAAGGAATTGGGTTATCCTGAGCTTGCGACCGATATATTTGACATAATACCAATTCTCAAGCAGATGCAGGACAAACATCCCAAGAATGCGGATGGTAAAAAGATATACGGTGTTTCACCATGGTTGGCTGACTGGAATCTGTGGAGTTTTACTTCCTTAATGCAGGCTTGGGTCAATGCAGAAGCAGAGAAGGAAGGATTTATCGATATCAATTGCCTGACTAATGAGGTAACCTCGCAGATTACAGATATAAACAGCTCATTGTGGCTGGGCGTAAAGTTCTATTATGAATGCAATCAGGCCGGTATATTGGATCCTGACAGTGTAACCCAGAAATTTGATAATTTCGTTGAAAAGATGACAGCCGGAAGAGTGTTGTTCTGCACAGTGGATTGGGGAACTAGTTCATTCAATTCCGCAGCCGGACAGGCAGGACATCCGGAACAGGGCTTCATGCCTGTGAAGATTCCCGACTCCAAGACCGCATGGCTGACCAAGTGGCGTTATCCGGTCAGCGGCAGAGGACTGACAGGTATCACCGTCAATTGCGAGCACCCCGACAGAGCGATGGATTTCCTGAACTATCTCGGTTCAATTGAGGGTACGAGATTGATGTATAACGGGATTCAAGGAAAAGATTGGGAAGTCGTCAACGGAGTGCCACTGGAAACAGCTGCGTTGAAGGAACTGAGAAATACCGATCCGCTCTGGACGGAAAAAACAGGTATATTAAAGTATTGGAACGCAATTTTGAGGGAGCCGATCGTATTGGATCCCAAATACAATACTGTTATCGGTTATTCGGCTAACGAGCCATATACGGATAAGGTCAAGGCATCGCCGGTTTATACGGATTTCAGCGAGCATTATAATGTCTCTTTCCCGGGAGAATTGTTCCAGAAACAGTTTACCGATAATCTTAAAATGGGCGATGGGACATTCCTTGCGATGGTCGAGCCGTCCACTGCTGAAATCAAGCTGATCAACAGCAAGCTTCAAAGCTATCTGAACGTCAACATGGTGAAGCTTGTTCTTGCAAAGAATGACGCCGCTTTTGAGGCAGGACAGAAAAAGATCATTGAAGACTGCAAGAATATGGGTTGCGAGCAGGCCTTTGAATTTTACAAGAAGGCATATGCCGATGCCATAGCCAAATCAGAAGCTGCAAGGGAATAGATAATAACGGTAAAACAATTCTTACTTGATATTACAGGGGCTGCCCTAATAGGATAATAGGGCAGCCCTCTTTGTGTCTTTGTGGTCTGACGGCATGTTTGACATTTATAAGGCATAGTGTTATGATCAGCAATGTAAGCGCTTACATTGCAGGTGGAGATTTATACATATTCATGAATATTTATGATATTGCTAAAAACGCAGGTGTCTCGATAGCAACGGTTTCCAGGGTCATCAACGGCAGCGGTCCTGTCAGCGGAAAGACCAGGCAGGAAGTTGAACGCGTCATGGGCGAGCTTGGTTATCAGCCCAATGTTATGGCAAGGGGTTTGATGACCAAATCCATCAGGACCATAGGCGCGTTGACCATCGATGTCCGGGATCTGTTCTTTTCAAGTTCCATATTCAGTATAGAATCGGACCTCAAAGCTTACGGCTATGATCTGATATTGTGCAATACAGGAGATGATATTGAGCAAAAGAAGAAATACTTCAAAATCCTCCTCGGTAAAAAAGTGGACGGGATAATACTCATCGGTTCGGTCTTCAGGGAAAAGAGGGATAATTCGCATATAATGGAGGCCGCGTGCAGGCTGCCGGTCGTTATGGTTAACGGTTACGTAAAGGGTGAAAACATATACTGCATATTGAGCGATGATTCGAAGGCAATGGAGGATATCACGCTGCACCTTATTAGCAACTCAAGAAAAAACCTGGCTTATATATATGATGTCGATACATACAGCAGTATGGAAAAGCTAAAAGGTTTCAAAAAAGCTGCGCAGTCGAATAAACGCATTTTGATATTGAAAGCGCCCAAAAAAGGCATGGACGGCGGTTTTCTGGCGGTTAGGAGTCTATTGGAATCAAAGGCGCCATTCGATGCCATTGTCTGCTCGGATGATATAGTCGCTTCAGGCGCACTAAAGGGTGTTTTGCAGGCGGGAGTCAGAGTACCGCAGGATTGTGCCGTGACAGGGTTTGATAATTCAATGGTTTCCAGATGCACGATCCCCGAGCTTACGACTGTCGACAGCAAAATCGAATATATGAGTTCTTTATCAGTTAAGTATATGCTGGATGCGCTTACTGGTAATAAAGTACCGCAAAAGACCGTTATCCAGCCCGAGATAATTTTCAGGGAGACGAGTATGTAGGATGGGAGGAGTATGGGGTAATGGAAGGTTTATTTGATTTATCCGGAAAGACTGCCGTAATAACAGGCGGGGGAGGTATCCTCGGACGGCAAATGGCCGTCGGTCTTGCTCAGGCCGGTGCGAAGGTCGTTATAGGCGACCTGATTGTGGATAATGCCGTTTCTGTGGCAAAGGATATCTGCGACAGGGGCGGGGTGGCCGCAGGCTTCTATGTGAACGGTATGGAGAAGAGCAGCATGGAGGAGTTAAACAATGCGGCCATAAAAGAGTTCGGCCGCATCGATATAGCGTTGAATGCCATCGGCGGCAATATGAAGGATGCAACGACATCCGAAGAAAAGAGTTTTTTTGACCTGTCGGAGGATGGTTTGAGGAAAGTGATAGACCTTAACCTCTTTGGAGGCGCGATCATACCTTGTCAGGTTTTTGCTAAGTCGATGATCAGCAACAAGGATGGCGGCGCGATAGTGAACATCTCTTCGATGAACAGTTTCAGACCGTTGACAAGGATACCCGGGTATTCCGCCGCAAAAGCCGCCGTAAGTAATTTTACGCAATGGATGGCTGTATATATGGCGCAGGAATTCAGCCCAAATATAAGGGTCAATGCTATTGCTCCGGGATTTTTTCTGACCGATCAAAACAGAAGTCTTCTGACCGGCCCCGATGACGGCGCTCTTACCGACAGAGGTGTCAGTATCATACAACATACGCCGATGGGGAGGTTCGGGCAGCCCTGTGATCTTATCGGTACGCTCATCTGGCTGGTTTCAGACGCATCAAAGTTCGTGACAGGTACGGTAATTCCCGTTGATGGCGGTTTTTCCGCGTATTCGGGAGTCTGAACAAACTTATATTATGGAGGAGGATAAAAATGGCAGGTTTTAATGAAAAGCTGGATGTATTGGTTGTAGGCGGGGGTATGATCAGCAGAGAAGTCGTGCTTCCGACAGTATTCCAGGAGCAGAAATACGGCAGGGTAGGTAACGTTTCTATCAGCTCGCTGACAGGCGACATCATTGCAGGTTTGAGGCAGATGTTTCCGCAATTCAAGGGATATCCCGATCCTGATATCCATGGATTGACGGAGAAGTTTCCCGAGCTGTACAAGCAAGCCATCAAAGACCTGCCTGAATCATCCGTGGTGCTTGTAGCCACGCCCGACCATCTGCATACGCCGGTTATAATGGCAGCCATAGAGGCAGGCAGGCATTGCGTTGTGCAGAAACCGTTATGCCTCAAAGTGGAAGAGGCACGTGAAATAATCAAGCTGGCGGATGAGAGAGGTATTTATATATTGACCGACTATCACAAAAGGCATGACAGGTCGATAAGGGCAGCGCGGTATAAGTTCCGCAAAGGTTATCTGGGAGAGATGCTCCATGGCCATGCATGGTTGGAGGAGCCCAAATTCATAGCGTTGGATGTATTCAAAGACTGGTGCGAAAAGAGCTCTCCATTTGAATATATAGGCGTGCATTATGCCGATGCATATTACTTCATAACGGGACTCAAGCCAAAAAGACTTGCCGCGTTCGGTCAGAAAAAGTACCTTCCCACAAAAGGCAAGGATGCGTACGATGCAGTACAGGCGGTGATAGAGTGGGAAGACGGGTCGGTACTGTTTGTGCAGACTTCGTGGGTGAATAATCCTAAGAACAGCGCCGTGGCAAACCAGGGCATGCAGCTCCTCGGCACGTTAGGCGAGTATTGGGCGGATCACAAGGACAGGAACACGCATTTCGTCACTGACGAAAAAGGATTTGAGGAATTTAACCCCAACTTCTTCAAGCAATATGACAGCTGGGATTTCCCGGGCGATGATGATAATGTTGGTTATGGTTACGATAGCATAGTCCAGGGGATAAACGACATACGGCGTATACTTGCGGCCACTGCCGGGATGAGTGAAAAAGAGGCTCTTGCCGTACGCAGAGGCATGATCAGGGAGATGGGCCAAACGAGAGGGCTTCCCGAGCAGGCGCTGATAGGCGTTGCCATCAATAACGCAGTGAGGTTGAGCGCTGATGCCGGCGGCAAGTTCATCAAATTCGATCCGGAAATGAACATAGCATTTGAATGATGCAGGAGGGGCACTAATATGCTGATCAGAAAGATATGGGGCAAATCCGGGGGGAATCCGCCGGGGGAGAAGATACTGCTCGACAGGGATGAGGCCGAGACCATCGCGGCGGGCTACGTCTGTGTGGATAAAGGCGCGAGCACACAGACGGGCTTTCATGATGATGAGGAGGAAGTTTACGTCATCATGAAAGGCAAGGCCGAATTGCTGCTTGGCGATGAAACTCGTGAAGTGGAAGCGGGCGATGTCGTTTATGTTCCGAGGAACACAAGGCACCGTATGACCTGCGTTTCACAAGACAGGCTTGAGTACCTGTATTTTGCGAATTGGCCAAGGTAGCGTCAACAGATGTTAATTTGATATCATGGGGGTATTCGAAATGGCAATGAGTTATGATATGGAACCGAGGAAAGTTGCGAGAATCAAAACAAAAAACAGAAAAATCGTTACGGAAATACCAGTAGAGAGGTCATTTGACACCATTTGCACGCTCAGAAAATATGAGCCGCGGTCGATGAGCGGGCAGCCTCTGGTCGTATGGGACCGCGCCAAAGGTTACAACGTATATGACAGATACGGCAACAAGTGGATCGATTTCAGTTCAGGTGTGCTTGTGGCCAATTCCGGCCACTGCAACAGCGCGGTACAAAAAGCTGTAATCAAGCAGGCAAGGCATGGCTTGCTGCATAATTACTGTTTCCCGACCGGGATAAGGGCTGCGTTGGTTGAGAAATTATCGCAAATTGCACCTGAACCGCTAAAAAAGGTATTTCTTCTGACTACGGGATCCGAAGCCATTGAATGCGCAATTAAGCTTGTGAGGACATACGGCAGGCAGACCGGCGATAAGAGTAAAATAAAAATAATCACGTTCACAGATGACTTCCATGGCAGGACGCTTGGTTCGCAGATGGCGGGCGGATCGCCTAAGGCCAAGGAATGGATCGTCAATCTGGATCCGGATATTCATCAGCTTCCTTTTCCGAATTCGTTCAAATATGAGTGGGCTGATGTAAACAGACCCGACTATTCCGATGAGAAATGCTTCAATACATGGTTATCTTGTCTAGATGAGCAAAACATCAAACCTGAGCAGATTGCCGGAATAATCCCGGAGACCTTCCAGGGCGGCTGGGTGCAGCTTATGCCTGTCGGTTTCGCGAAAAGATTAAGAGATTTTTGTGACAGACACAATATCGCGCTTGTCTTTGACGAGGTGCAGGCCGGTTTCGGCAGGTCGGGAAAACTATTTGCCTTTGAGCACTATGGGATAAAAGCCGACATCGTCTGCTGCGGTAAAGGCGTCAGCAGTTCGCTCCCTTTATCGGCTGTCATCGGGAGGCCGGACATTATGGACCTTTACGGCCCCAATGAGATGACGTCGACCCACACCGGCAATCCGGTGTGTGCGGCGGCCGCATTAGCGAATATTAATTATATCTTCGATAACGACCTCGTCGGTAATTCCGCCCGCCTTGGGGAAATATGCAAAGCGAGGCTCGAGGAAATCAGGTCAAAACATAAAGAAATAATAGGAAGCCTTCAGGGATGCGGTCTGGCTTGGGGATTGGTATTTGTAAAGAAGGGCACGAAGGAGATCGATCCGGTTCTTGCCCACAATATTGTCAGGAATTGTATCGAGAAAGGGCTGCTTCTGTTTGCCCCTGTCGGAGCAGGCGCGACAATCAAGGTGTGTCCGCCGCTGGTCATAAACGAAGAAGCTCTCCTCGAAGGGATATCGGTTTTGTCCGAGGCTGTGGAGGTGGCCGTTAAGGAAGCTATTGCCGAAATGTGAATATTTATTATATAATAACGAGGAAAAGCATAGTCTTCTAAAACATGGAGAAATGGAATAAACATTACAGTAGATGAAGCGTTTGATTTACACGTCCCAAAACGGGGGGAGTGAGCGAACGGATGATCGGAAGCATAATTGAAAACAATATTGTGACCGTGTCCGGTAAGATACTATCAGAAGTCCACTTTAGTCATGAGGTTTATGGAGAGGGCTTTTTCAGCTTTCTTCTGGAGGTGCCCAGACTTAGTGACAGTTACGATAAAATCCCTGTCATGATTTCCGAGAGGCTCATAAAGAAACAGAAACTTGAAACCGGCAACTTCATTGAAGTCGAAGGCCAATTCCGGTCATATAACAGTTTCGGCAGCGAAGGCAACAGGCTGCTTCTTACGATTTTTGCGCGTGAATTCAATTTCCTTGAGGACGAAAAGAAGATAAAAAACCCTAACCAGATATATCTGAACGGTTTCATATGCAAGAAGCCAATATACAGGACGACTCCGTTCGGCAGGGAGATATCCGATATCCTGTTGGCGGTTAACAGGCCGTACAACAAGTCCGATTACATACCATGTATTGCCTGGGGCAGAAATGCCCGGTACTCCGAGGGCCTGTTGGTCGGCGATAATATTAAAATATGGGGCAGGGTTCAGAGTAGGGAATACCAGAAAAAGTATGATACTGGCGAAGTGCATAATAAAGTTGCATATGAAGTATCGATATCAAAAATGGAGATAGTGACTGGCGACAGAGAGAATATATATTCTTCGAATGTTGCCAATGATCAGCTCTCATCGGTCACCGACAGGTAAAAACCGACATGTCTTTGGTTGCTTCAGTTTGGATTTCGGATGCGACAAAAAGCTATGATAGAGAATACACTTATTTGATCCCTGAGGAATTCGACGGGTCGGTTAAAGCTGGAATGAAGGTCATCGTGCCTTTCGGAAGGAAGGATACCGCGCGCGAAGGAATAATCGGCAGTATACAATACGCTGACGGCCCAGATGATGCGACTCCTGCCATAAACAGTTCGAAAATCAAGACCATTTCAAAAGTACTGTTCAATGCCCCTTTTCTAAGTGAAAAAATGCTTGATCTGGTGTTTTGGATGAAGCAACGGTATGTCTGTACGTTCTACGATGCTGTCAGATGTATCCTGCCGGCATCCTCAAATATGCAAGAAAAGCGTCTCAAGGTCGCATGCCTGGCAATTAATGCACATGATGCGGTCGAATTGATAAACAGTGGGAAATTGGATCGGATCCAGCATATCAGAGTACTTGAGATGTTACTTGAAAGTGAATTCATACCTTTGCAGGACTTCGAAAGGCACGCAGGCGTCTCAAGAAGCGTCCTGAATACTTTAAAAAAGCGGGGCTTGGTGGATATTATCAATCAGGAAGTTGTACGCGACCCGTTCAGAGATATCGGATGCATAAAGACCGAACCTAATATCCCCACCAGCGACCAGTCCGCAGTGATACAATCTGTGAGGGCAAAAATGGATGCGGGCGTCTTTGACGAGTTCGTCCTGTACGGTATAACCGGCAGCGGTAAAACAGAGGTCTACCTGCACCTTATCAAATATGTGCTTGACATGGGGAAAAGCGCTATAATGCTTGTTCCGGAGATTTCTCTTACGCCTCAGACAGTTGAAAGATTCCGCGGAAGGTTCAGCGACGCTGTGGCTGTGATACACAGCAGGCTTTCACCAGGAGAGCGCTATGACCAGTGGAGGATGATATACAGCGGGATAAAAAAAGTCGTTATAGGCGCCAGGTCGGCGGTATTCGCACCGCTTGAGGATCCGGGGCTGATCATACTGGATGAGGAGCATGAGGGCGCATACAAATCTGAGATACCGCCTAAATATCATGCCGCTGAAGTTGCGAGGGAACGTTGCCGCAGGAATAATGCCGTGCTTATCCTCGGATCGGCCACACCTTCGGTTGAAACATATTTTAAGGCTGCAGCCGGAGACAACAGGATCATAATACTTTCTGAACGGCCGGGATCGGCCCGGCTTCCTTCGGTGGAGCTTGTCGATATGCGGGAGGAGCTTTCAAAAGGAAATAGAAGCATTTTCAGCAGAAAATTGTTCAATGAAATATCCGCGAACCTGATGAATGGCGAGCAGACCATTCTTCTTATGAACAGAAGAGGCTATTCTTCTTTTGTGCTATGCAGGAATTGTGGATTTGTTGCCAGGTGCCCTGATTGCAATGTAACCCTGACCTGTCATGCCTCGCCCAAGGCAGCGGACAGGCTGGTCTGCCATTACTGCGGATTCACTTCGGTTAATCCTGCAAAATGTCCCGGCTGCGGAAGCGTCAACATAAAGCAATTCGGCGCCGGGACACAAAAGATCGAGCAGGAAGTGAAGGATAAATTCCCCGGCTCATCGGTTATCCGGATGGATGCCGACACGACTGCCTATAAAGACGCACATAATACGATCCTTCGCCGGTTCCGTGATGAAAACATAAATATCCTTGTCGGTACCCAGATGGTCGCGAAAGGCCATGATTTTCCCAATGTGACGCTGGTGGGCGTGCTTGCCGCCGATAGTATGCTGAATATTCCTGATTTCAGAGCATCCGAGAGGACATTCCAGCTCCTGACTCAGGTAGCGGGAAGGGCCGGGAGGGGTGCTATCCCGGGAAGGGTGGTCATCCAGGCTTACAAAGTTGAGGATTATAGCATCAACGCAGCATGCCGGCAGGATTATGAGCTCTTCTTCAATCAGGAGATAGAGGTAAGAAAAAAATTGGATTATCCGCCATTTACAAATATTGCCGCTATAACAGTAAGTTCGGTCGACGATAGTCGTGCCCGCAAATATGCGGAT
This sequence comes from uncultured Eubacteriales bacterium, assembly GCA_964457875.1. Classification (GTDB taxonomy): domain Bacteria; phylum Bacillota; class Clostridia; order Acetivibrionales; family CAYWGM01; genus CAYWGM01. The sequence goes on from CAYWGM010000007.1 coordinate 39,552, forward strand.
GCAATAATAAAAAGGATAGCGAACGAATCCGATAATTGCGGTTATGGATTTGAGATCATGGGGCCCGGCCGCTCCCCGATATCCAGATTGAATGATAGATTCAGATGGCGTATCATAATAAAGTGCCCTGACATGGAAAAACTTATATGTATGATGACAATGGTTACAGGATATGTTTCAGGAACCGCAGCTAAATTTGATATTGGGGTAAGTGTAGACATAAACCCCTATGATATGCTTTAATATGGTTAAATATTCAGGTATTTGGCGGTGGGTGACATGGCATTGAGGAGGATCCGGCTGGACGGGGATGAACTCCTGCGGATGAAGTCAAGAGAAGTAGATGTGGTTAACGAGAGGATCCTGACACTATTAAAGGATCTTTCTCATACGCTATACAGCGCCGAAGGCGTTGGTCTTGCCGCTCCGCAGATAGGCGTCCTGAAAAGGGTCGTCGTCGTGGATACGGGCGAAGGACTTATTGAACTGATAAATCCAGTGATACTCGAACAATCCGGGGAGATGACCGATATCGAAGGTTGTCTCAGCATACCCGGAGTTTTCGGCGATGTACCCAGACCTGAAAGCATTACAGTCAGAGCACTTGATAGAAATGGTGAAATGGCGATCTCAGAATATGGCGGATTTACGGCGAGAGTCATTTGCCATGAGATCGACCACCTCGATGGGGTGCTTTTCAAGGATAAGGTCGTAAGGTTTTTGGACAGGGACGAGCTTGAGAAGAGGAACAGGCAGAAGAGGAATCGCGGATGAACAAGCTGCGTGCCGTGTTTATGGGGACGCCTGAATTTGCAGTCCCAAGCCTGAAAATGTTGATAGAAGAAGGGCATCATGTGCCTCTTGTTGTGACTCAGCCCGATAAACCCAAAGGAAGAGGCAACAAGATGACGTTTTCGCCTGTAAAGCAATTTTGCATTGACAGAGGGATAAACCTGGCACAGCCGCTGAAGATACGAGATGAAGCTTTTACTTCACAGGTTGCGGATGCCGGCCCGGATATCATTATAACGGCTGCATACGGGAGGATATTGCCGGGAACAGTCTTGCGCATACCTCGGTGCGGATGCGTCAATGTGCACGGGTCGCTTCTGCCTAAATACAGAGGGGCTGCGCCAATCAACCGCGCTGTGATCAACGGGGATACGACAACAGGAATAACGACCATTTTTATGGATGAAGGAATGGATACCGGTGATATCCTTATAAAAGCGGAAATACCTGTCGGTCCCGATATGACGGCCGGTGAATTGGGAAGGGCGCTCGCGGCAGTCGGGGCAGATGTCCTGAAGCAGACCCTGATATCCATTGCCCGGGGGGATATCTCCCGAATACCCCAAAAACATGAGGAAGCAACCTACGCTCCCATGCTTGCCAAGGAAGATGGCATTATCGACTGGAACGCCGATCCGAAGGCAGTCCATAACCTTGTGCGAGGTACCAATCCCTGGCCTATCGCTTTTACATTTCTAAACGGGCAGCGGATGCGCGTTTATAAAACGTCTATTCCGGACGAAGGCACCTGTGACAGGAGTGATATCACAGCCGGGCGTCCCGGAATGATTGTAAAGGCGTCAAAAGACGGGATATGTGTTATATGCGGGAAAGGATTACTGAAGATACAGGATATTCAGTTTGACTCAGGCAGGATGATGAATGCTGCAGAGTGCTGGCACAACTTTAACAAAGGAGAAACATTCACCGGTGAAAAAAGATATTGATCCGGTTCGTGATACGGCATTAAGGCTGCTTCTCGGCATGGAAGACCGTAGAAGCCAATCAAAGTTCCAGCCGGGCAATTACCTTGACGATGCAGGATTTGGAAGCCTTGACAGGGCATTCGCATCCGAGCTTGTTTTTGGTGTTGTGAAGTGGAAGCTGACGCTTGATTGGATTATCGCACAGTTTTCGAGACTGCCGGCCGGCAGGATATCTGTCCCCATCCTGAACATACTGCGCATAGGCGTGCTCCAGATGCTCTTCATGGACAGGGTGCCTCCTTCCGCTGCCTGTAATGAATGTGTCAGGCTTGCAAAGAAATATGGCAATCCGGGTTCAGTATCATATGTCAATGCAATCCTGAGGAAAATATCGGCAAATCGCCATTTGATAACATACCCGGATAAAGATAAAGATCTTTCAGGTTATCTTTCGTTACGTTATTCTCACCCGTTATGGCTTGTCAGGGAATGGCTGGAAGAATTCGGGCAGGACTTTACGGAACAATTTCTTGAATTCAATAATATTGGAGCATCTTTTACTGTAAGAATCAATATAAAATCGGCAAACAGGCAGAATCTGATCGATATGCTGAATTCGGAAGGCGCAGGTGCTTCTCCGGGGCGTTATGCGGATGAAGCCATTCTGATAGATAAACCTTCGGTATTCTATAAAACCAGCTTCTACGCCGAAGGAAGATATTATATCCAGGACGAAGCCTCCATGCTTGTATCCAAGCTGCTCAGCCCTCTCCCCGGCAATCTGGCCATCGACGTCTGCAGCGCTCCGGGGGGCAAGACTACGCATATTGCCGAGTTGATGGGCAACAGGGGCCGGATAATCGCAAGGGATATTCACGAGGACAGGCTTGGGCTGGTGAAGCAGAATGCGGACAGGCTGTGCGTGGATATTATAGAGTATGAGGTAAAAGATGCGACGCAATCGGATGAAAGGTACCGCAATAAAGCCGACAGGGTGTTGGTTGATGTCCCATGCACCGGTTATGGCGTTTTGCGGAAGAAACCTGAAATCAAATGGAACAGGCGTCCGGGCGATTCAAATGAGCTTGGTAAGCTTCAGCTCAGGATCCTCCACACTGCATCGGAACAGCTGAAACCTGGCGGTTTGCTTGTATATAGCACATGTACCGTCGGCGCTATTGAAAATGAAGACGTGGTGCGTTCTTTTTTAAACAATAACAAAGCTTTCAGGATTTCAGGATTCGAGGATGAATTACCGGCCGCTCTCAGAGTCAAAAAAGCCTGCGATAGCGGAATGCTGCATTTATACCCGAATATCGACGGGACGGATGGGTTCTTTATTGCCAGATTTACAAAGGAAGATGTATATGAACAACCTGCTTGATATGGAATACAAAGAGCTGATGTCATTCCTCGAGGGGAACGGTATCGAAAGATACAGGGCCGGGCAGATATCGAGGTGGATAAGCCGCGGTATATATGCATTTGATCAGATGACGGATATTTCCGGGGAAATGAGGCAGTCTTTAAGAAGTATATGCAGTATTGATGCCCCCGAAATTGTAAAAAAGCTTGTTTCCCGCTTTGACGGCACGACAAAATATATTTTCAGGCTGGCTGACGGAAATATCATCGAAAGCGTGCTTATGAAATATGAGCACGGACTTGCCGCATGTTTGTCAAGCCAGGCCGGTTGCCGCATGGGATGCCGGTTCTGCGCATCTTCATCAGTACCATTCGCAAGGAACCTTACCTCCGGGGAGATGTACGGGCAGGTGCTTGAAATCAACCGAGACACTGGGGATAAGGTCGGTAATGTGGTATTGATGGGAATAGGAGAACCGCTGGATAATTATACCAACGTTATTAAATTCATCAGACAGATTATGCATGAATCGGGACTCAATATAGGAGGCCGAAGGATAACAGTATCGACATGCGGGATAGTACCGGGCATTTTAAAGCTTGCCGGGGAACATATACCGCTGACCCTGTCGGTCTCGCTGCATGCTCCGAACGACGCCATCCGCAATATGTTAATGCCTGTTAATGGACTTTATTCTATTGACAAAATAATTGAAGCATGTAAGATATATACAAGGACAGGTAAAAGACGCGTAACGTTTGAATATGCTATGATTTCGGGTATTAATGACTCGAAAGGCAATGCCATGGAATTAGCGGCATTGATTGAAGGGATGCTGTGTCATGTGAATATAATTCCTGTGAATCCCGTCGAAGGGAAGGACTATATGAAAAGCAGCCGCAGTGCTGCCGAAATGTTCCAGCGTATTCTTGAAGGTAAAAATATCCGGACGACTATCAGACGTGAACTTGGCAGCGATATAGAAGCGGCTTGCGGGCAGCTCAGAAGACGGATCATTACAGGGGAGCCGGTATGATCGATTATGCTGCGGTCAGTCACAAGGGTCTGGTAAGGGATAAGAACGAAGACTGTTATTCTGTTTTACCCGACCTAAAAGGCGGATATAAGGCATTTGTTATTGCAGATGGAATGGGCGGGCATAATGCCGGCGAACTTGCAAGCAGGATGACGGTCGATTACATAAGCAAACGTCTTGCCGATACGGATATGGCTGGTCTGGAATCCATGCCCGCGTGGCTGGAGAAGACAATCAACGATACCAACGAACACATTTACAGGACTTCAAGCAAACCCGGCGATAATTTGGGCATGGGTACGACTTTGACATTGCTGGTAATGAACAGCGATACGATTTATATAGGTCATGTCGGGGACAGCAGGGTTTACCTGATCAGACGTGAAGAGATCAGGTCGCTGACGACCGACCATTCTTTTGCCGGTGAACTTGAACGTCAGGGCGCCATCTCCAAAATCGAAGCTGCCGCGCATCCCGGACGCAATGTCATCACAAGGGCCATCGGCGTCATACCTGATGTCAAGGCCGATACGTACACTTATAGTGTAGAAACCGGCGATATACTTCTTATGTGTACCGACGGGCTTACAAGCGTCATACCTGAAAATGAAATCAAAAAAGTTGTATCGCATGAGAATTCAGCAGAGTCGGCATGCAAAAAACTTATACAGATGGCAAATCAATGCGGCGGAGAAGACAATATAACCGTAGTGGAAGTCAAAATTAACCAAGGAGCCTGACAAGTATGGGAACTGATTTGCTGGGCAATAGATACGAGATAATGGAAAAAATCGGCGGCGGGGGGATGGCCGTGGTGTATAAAGCCAAGTGTCTCCTGCTTAACCGCTATGTGGCCGTCAAGGTATTGAGGCCGGAATTCCTCAATGATGATGAAGTTGTAAAACGGTTCAGGGTGGAAGCCCAATCAGCCGCCAGCCTATCGCACCCTAACATCGTACCTATTTATGATGTCGGGAATGAGGACGACGTTCATTATATCGTCATGGAATACATCGATGGCATTACTCTAAAGGAATATATCAGGAGCAAAGGGACAATTGATTGGGAAGAAGCAGTAAAGATAGCGATTCAGGTTTGTTCGGCGATGGAGCACGCCCACAGGAACAAAATCGTTCACCGGGATATCAAGCCGCAGAACATCCTGCTTGCCAATGACGGGATGGTCAAGGTCGTGGATTTTGGAATTGCACGGGCGGCAACGGCGTCAACCATAACTATGGCGGGGAACACCATAGGTTCCGTCCACTATTTTTCACCTGAACAGGCCAGGGGAGGATACACGGACGAAAAATCCGACCTTTACTCTTTGGGGATTGTACTGTTTGAAATGGTAACAGGCACAGTCCCGTTCGAAGCCGATACTCCGGTGGCAGTCGCACTCATGCATCTCCAGTCTAATCCAAAGGTGCCTTCGGAAATCAACGGAGATATCCCGTTTGCGCTTAACGACCTGATAATGAAAGCCATTAGAAAAGATAAAGAGAGCAGATACCAGTCGGCAGGCGATATGTTGAACGACCTTTACAGGATACTTGTAGAACCAGATGGCAGGTATGTGAGGGTAGCCCGGGAAGACGAGGATGTGCCGACGAGGAAAATGCAGGCCGTACAAGCTGTGCAGGCTGTGCATAATGAAATGGCGCTGAGGGAGGAGGACATGGATCATCAGGAAAATGAAGATGAAAAGGAAAATCGCAGGAGCAGGCTTTCAGTATGGATTGCCGTAGCGACTTCGCTTATCATCATCGGTATTTTTGCGTTTCTGGGTTACAGGTTCGTTATTCCGTCGATTACGCAGAATGATAATGTATTCATTGTCGGACAATATGTAGGGAAAGATATCACGCTGGTTAAAGATGAATTATCTTCAGTAAAGATTAATGTAAAAGAGGAAAATGTATACGATGATACGGTTGACAAAGGTATTATCATGACCCAAAGCGTTACGCCCGGCCAGGAACTGAAACTGGACGGGTTCAATACGATAGAGTTTACGGTCAGCAAAGGCCGGGAGCTGGTAAAAATACCTGATGAAAGGATGAGAGAAGCCCGTTTGGCTGAGATCGACCTGAAAGATAAAAACCTTGAGGTGGTGGTTGTCGGAGAATATAGCGACACCGTGCCAAAAGATCTTGTTATACGCACCGATCCCGCTGCGGAAGAGGAAGTGGAGCCGGGGTCATCAATTACAATATTCAAGAGCCTGGGACTTGAAGTGAAACAGGTCACCGTACCGGATCTTAAGGGAAAGACGCTTAAGCAAGCCCAGACCATACTGCTCAATGCAAAATTGACAATGGGCAAGATATATCCTTCGGATACATCCAGCGAGATAGCGACTATCAAAAGCCAGAGTCCGCTTCCTAATACTATGGCTGATGAGAATTCACCGGTGGATATGTATCTTGAGGATTTCGGCATAGGCGGGAATCTGATCGATCAGACAATCAGGCTTAAAGATGATAATACTTTCGGAGACACAATAAAGATATTCGTGGAAGCGATACCTTCGAATACCGGCAAACCCAAAGTAGTGCTGGATAGACCGAGCGAGCCCAAATCATCCTTTCCGTATACTTTCTGGGTGCCGGTGCCGGATGGAGGGTCTACAAAAGTGAGGATATTTCTTGATAACAAGCTTTATTTGGAGTATTTTTTAGGAGGCTGATTTCCGGGGAGGTATCATTTTATTGCCTTCGGGTTTGATAGTAAAAGGCGTCAAAGGTCTTTACAGTGTTAAAGATGGACACAATATCCATATATGTACAGTCAGGGGGATCTTCAGAAGAGAAGGTCTGACTCCGGTGCCGGGCGATCTGGTGGAATTTACGGTGACAGACAGTAAAAAGTCGACTGGTTTGATTACACGGATCGAACAACGCAAATCAATGCTTGTCAGACCTAATGTATCCAATTTTAATCAGGTCATCGCCGTATTTTCAGCGAAATCTCCTGAACCTGATTTGCTGCTGCTGGATAAGCTTATTGTTTCGGCCTTGGTTGGCCGTCTTGATGTTGTCATCTGTATAAATAAGATAGACTTGGATGACACCGGCCTGTATGAATTAATTGATTCGGAATATGGCAAGTGCGGCTTCAATGTGATCTGTTCAAGTTCGATGACCGAATCCGGGCTGGACAAGTTGAGGGACTCTATGAAAGATAAGTTCAGCGTACTTGCCGGTCCGTCCGGGGCAGGTAAATCGACCATTATCAACAATATTGCCGGAAGGGTCGTAATGAAAACCGGTGACGTGAGTTACAAGACACAAACGGGGAGGCATACCACCAAGCATGCGGAGGTGATGGAGCTGGATTTCGGAGGACTTGTCATAGACACGCCGGGATTCAGTTTGCTGGAATTAGATTGTATAAGATACAACGAGCTGCAGCATTTTTATCCGGAATTCAGAGGTCTGTTGGATGGATGCAGGTTCAAGACGTGCCGGCACGTCGGGGAGCCCGGGTGCAAGGTGGCTGAGGCGGTTGAATGCGGCAGTATAGGTCGGGGGAGATATGCGAGGTATATTGAGCTATTCAAAGAACTGAAATCAATAAAAGATTATTAAATAAAAGCAATGAATAGGAGGATACAGACAAATGATCAAGATTGCACCATCGATACTTGCAGCTGATTTTTCCAGACTTGCAGATGAGATCGAAAGGATGGATAAGGCCGGAGCCGACCTGTTACATATAGATGTCATGGACGGGCATTTTGTGCCCAATATCACGATCGGGCCTCCTGTAGTCAGGTCGATCAGGCATGTGACAGGAATGATATTCGACGTGCACCTGATGATAGAGAATGCGGACAATTTCATTGATATTTTCATTGATTCGGGCGCCGATATGATTACTGTGCATGTCGAGGCATGTGAAGATTTACATAAGACGATCCGGATGATAAAGGGCAGGGGCAAAAGGGCATCGATCGCACTTAACCCGGCTACGCCCAATTCAGCTGCGGAACCATATTTGAAAGATGTGGACAAAGTGCTGCTTATGACTGTGAATCCGGGATTCGGGGGACAGGAGTATATTGAATCAATGACCGAAAAGATCCGTGATATAAAAAAGACGATAAGTCTGAACAGATTGAAAATAGACATTGAAGTGGACGGCGGAATCGACCTGAATAATATATATACGGTGACAGAAGCGGGCGCTAATATAATAGTGGCAGGAACAACCATATTCAATGCCGTCAATGCGACGAGGATAATAAACGACTTGAGACGCCTGTCATATTCGGCATATTGAGAGGGTTCTTAATTGAAGAAAGCGATCATAGTGTGCGGCGGCAGGATCGAAGATTATTCCCGCTACCGAAGGTATTTTCATAATGGAAGCGAAGGGTATCTGATAATATGCGCAGACAGCGGCGCCACCCACCTCAGAAAGCTTGGTGTTCTGCCGCATGTCCTCATAGGCGATTTTGATTCGATAGTATGTTCCGACATGGAATATTTCCGTAAACAGGATGTGGGGATCATCAGCCATCCTGTCTATAAAGACAAGACAGATTCTGAGCTTGCAGTCGAATACGCGATAGACAGCGGATGCGATGAAATCGTGATTATTGGTGGCTTCGGCTCAAGGGCGGACCATTCTATGGCAAATATCATGCTTTTGAAGAAGATCAGCGATGCAGGCTGCAAAGGCATGCTGGCGGATGAGAATAACGAAGTGTACCTGTTGGAACCGAAAATACCCTTCGGGATTACTTGCGGCAAATGTAGCAGTAGCAAGGTTTCACTAATACCTTTGACCGATACTGTCGAGGGTGTGACAACGAAAGACTTGCGTTTTAGTCTTGATAATGCTGTTATAAAAATGGGGTCTACCCTGGGCGTCAGCAATGAATTCATTTTAGACGGCGATGGTATGATCAATGCCCAGATATCCATAAAAAAAGGGCTTCTTTTAGTTATCGTTTCAAAAGATTCTTAAACCCCGATACACTCTTTTGCAAGCAAACCGAAGGCTGGCAGTGATGCCTTTATGGTTTCGAGGCTGACACAATAGGCGATTCTGAAATAGCCAGGGCAGCCGAAGCCCCTTCCCGGCACAACGAGGATATTATAGTCCAATGCCTTTCTGGCGAATTCTGTGTCATCTTCAATGGGACTTTTCGGAAACAGATAAAATGCGCCTTTTGGTTTGATGCATGAAAAACCGAGGCTTATCAGGTGATTGTAAAGCAGGTCTCTTTTTGCCCCATATACGGCGATATCTATTCCGGTACCTATGGTATCCGCCACTACTTTTTGGAGAGTGGACGGCGCGTTTACGAAACCGAGCGTCCTATTGCAGAATATAAGGCAGTTTATCAGCATGTCGACGTCTTTGATAGCGGGCGATACAGCCACATATCCGATCCTTTCACCCGGGAGCGAATGCGATTTGCTGAATGAATTTGCAAGTAAGCCGTTTTTAAAGATGCCAAGCACCGGAGGAACGACCGTGCCGTCATATACTATCCTGTCATAGGGTTGATCGGAAATAACATATATGTTTGTGCCGTATTTATTTTCTGTCTTTTCTAAAACGGCGGCGATTTGCCTGAGGGTTTTTTCGCTGTATACGGCGCCGGTCGGATTGTTAGGTGTATTTATGATGATAGCCTTTGTTTTGGCAGTCATACTCTTTTCCAGTACCGCGGCATCGGGTTCAAACGTGGTCATGTCAGTGGGCACGATCACCGGGCGGCCATCAGAATTCTCTATGTAGAAAAGATATTCAACAAAATAGGGAGAGAAGACTATGACCTCTTCCCCCGGATTCAACAGCGACTTCAGTATCACATTAAGCCCGCCTGCAGCTCCGCACGTCATCACCACATGCTTATCCTCCAGATCCACTCCTTGCTCGCGCGTAATGAATCCGGCAATCTTTGCCCTGACGTCTGCATAACCTGCATTACTCATATATCTGTGAAGTCCTTTGAATTGCCCCGATGCGTACCGCTTAAAGGCATCCATAACTGATTCAGGTGGATCGGCGTCGGGATTTCCGAGACTGAAGTCATAAACCTTTTCCGGACCATGGATCCGCCTGAGCTTCTCGCCCTCTTCGAACATAGCCCTTATGAAGGATGAACCCGAAAGATTTTTCACTGTTTTATCTGAAAACATGTCTGCACCTCTGTCTGGGATTTTATCCTTATGTTACAACAA
>CAYWGM010000008.1:0-45213 GCA_964457875.1 uncultured Eubacteriales bacterium
CATACGCAGCGTTTCCGTCCGTATTTGGCGTATTGCGTGCATTCATATCCCCGTATGGCATCCGGACGCCGGCCAATATTCCTGCCGGTTGCCGTAAATCCGCAATCACCGCAAAAAACGAAAGAAGAGAATATATAATCATACTTCGCCTTACCCCTATAATTAGCCGTTTTTCTCCGCCGGTTTATTTGCTGAACCAGGCTGAAATCTTCTTTGGATATGATTGCTTCATGGTGGTTTTCAAAGACGAACTGCTCATCTTCCGGTACTCTCTCCTGTTTGCCTTTTATGTTCCTGTTCTGCCTCATATGAGTTCTCAAAGTCCCAATATACAGGTCATTTGTTATGATCCTGTTTATATTGTGCGTCTGCCATTTTTTACTTACGGCATTCTTAAACACCCTCCCCTTTTCTAAGTGTTTATCTTTGCAATACATGGAAGGGGTCATGAACCCTTGACTGTCCAGAATATTACAGATCCTTAAATACCCTTTCCCCTCGATATAAAGCTTAAATATCAATTCTATTATAGGTCTTACGTTTTCATCCACCACGAGTTTTGATTTTTCGGCGGGATCCTTCGCATACCCATAAGGATTACCCATGATAAGATCGCCCTTCCTCTGCCTTGCGCGTATGGCTGCCTTTATCTTTCTTGAAATGTCCTTGACATACCTTTCATTGTACCAGGTCTTTATTCCGATGATATCATCATCGTCTGAAACGGAATCATACCCTCTGCCTTCTTCCGGGAGCAATACCCTTTTGCCGCGTTCCTGTACTTCTTCCAGAAACAATTGGGTCCTTGCGTTGTGCCTTCCGATCCGCGACAGGTCTTTCGCGATGATGACATCTATTTTCCCCTTTTTTAATTCTTCGTGCATTTCCCGAAAAGCCGGTCTATTGAATGTATATCCGCTATAGTTGTCGTCAATATATATCTTTTTCACAATCAAGTTATTTTTGATGGCAAAATGATAAATTATCTCCTGCTGAGCCTCGATGGACGAATAGTTTCCTTTATCTTCATCACGCGACAAGCGCACATACCCTGCAACATTCACGTTAAAGCACCTCCCCCCTTTTGCTGCTTATAAAACACCCCAAGACTTCTTTCATCTCCTTATCCCCGGAAACAAAAACCGCCAGGTTCTTATATATCTTTTTAAGTTCATTTATCTTTTGGATGATTATTGAATCGTTTTTTTCATTTTCACTGATATATATAATCAGGCCTGCACTGCCCATGGACACGACATTTTTTAGTCTCATCAAGGCCTCTGCTTGTTATTTTATAAAGTGACTACTATATAGATATTTGTTTTGGGGATTGTCCTATTATATTCGTTTGACACTTAAAAAAACATATAATACAATAGAATACGTAATCGATTACGTACAGTAGTCCCAAGGTAATACCCTTAGAGTATTATACCAGCCTTGGGGGGAGTAAGCCGCATGAGTCTTGTAAGATTGGCCGAACAGCAAAAAGAGGCTAGAAAAGGCGGTTATGCCGTTCCGCATTTTCTTGGCGGAAGCATGGAAATGATAATTGCTGAAATCAAGGCGGCAGAGGACGAAAGGTCGCCTCTTGCCATAGGTTTTGCGCCTGAGGTTTTTTACATGGTACCCATGGAAATGAGTATCCCAATAATCACCGATGCGGCGAAAAGGGCAAGAGTCCCTGTCGCGACCCAATTGGAGCATGGGAAGGATTTTGATACCATAGCCAAAGCTATAAAGCTTGGAATCACATCTGTTATGTTCGATGGCTCAAGTCTGCCGTATGAAGAAAACATAAGAAAAACCAAGGAAATAGTGAAAATGGCTCATTCTTTCGGTGTGTCCGTAGAAGCCGAACTTGGAAGTGTCGGCGGCTCTGCGCTCGCTAATGTTGAAATCAAGGAAAGCCTTTTTACAGATCCTCAAATCGTACCCGACTTCATAGAGAAGACAGGGGTAGACTCTTTAGCCATTTCTTTCGGAAATTTTCACGGAAAATACAGGGGAACTCCAAAGCTGGATTATGAAGTAGTAAAAAGAATAAGTGAGCTGGTGGAAACACCTTTGGTCATGCATGGCGGATCAGGGTTGACGGAAAGTGAATATAAACGGTGTATCGAATGCGGTATAAGTAATATTCACTTTTATACATATGTAACATTGGGATTATGGGATCATCTGAGACAGTCGGTAGGTATTCCGCAGGCAAATCCGGTATATCACCAATTTGTCGATTGGACGATCGAATACTTCTACAAACAGACTGTAAACGTGATCAAAATGTTGGGCAGTGAAAACAAGGCTGCGTATGAAGCTTCACAGGATGCCGCCGCCGGGGAAAAGGAGCCTGTGTCCGTTAAAGATATCTCTTCAATAGTCTATGAGGTATTTAAAAAACTAAAATCTTATTAATATCAGGAAAGGGGAATTGAAATGGAAGGTATGGATGCATTGGGATTGATAGAAACAAGGGGTTTTGTAGCGGCAGTCGAGGCTGCTGATGCAATGGTCAAGGCTGCTAATGTTATTCTTGTTTCTTATGAAAAGGTCGGCAGCGGATTGGTCACAGTAATGATAAGGGGCGATGTGGGCGCAGTCAAGGCAGCCGTAGACGCCGGAGCATCGGCTGCAAAAAGGGTCGGCGAGCTGGTCTCTGTACATGTTATCCCGAGACCGCATGCCGAAGTGGACACATACATCGGCCAAATGAGTAAAAACGCTTGATTTAAAAAGTCAGAATATCTGGAGGATGAATAGTATGAACGCTGAAGCTTTAGGAATGGTGGAAACAAAAGGATTGGTAGGTTGTATAGAGGCATCCGATGCAATGGTCAAGGCTGCGAACGTCGTATTCGTATCATATGTGAAAATCGGATCAGGCTTGACGACCGCTGTGGTCAGAGGAGATGTGGCTGCAGTCAAAGCTGCGGTGGACGCAGGTTGTGAAGCTGCAAAAAAGGTTGGCGAACTTGTTTCAAGCCATGTTATTCCGAGGCCCCATGTGGAATTGGAAAAAATATTCCCAATAACGAAAGCCAAAGCTGCTCTGCAGAAATAATGTAGTTGAGGATAGGCCATATGGATAATGAAAAGCTGGTAGAGATCGTATCTCAAGCGGTTGCTCAGGTATTGAGCGGGCAGAGTGATATAGGTCGTACCGGTACATATCATAAAAACGCTTTGCTCATACTCGACGGAGAAGGCAATTCGTTCTGCGGCAGTAAGTTGATTGAGAACCTTGCTTCGGTATATAACCTTGCAATACTTCCGGTAACATGTCCATCCGAGGCCGGCCGATTTGAAAAGTACGGTGAAGTGCTGGACAGTCTGCCTGCCTTGAAACAGGAATGGATGGGAAGGTTTGATGCGGTGATCATCAGCGATATCACTATAACAAGTGTTTCAAAAATTGCTCATGTCATTCTTGATGGGATAGTTCCGGAAATAGTGTACGTGGCTCTAATGGCGCACAAAAAGGTTTTGGCTGATATCCTGCCGCTGAAAGAGCAGATTGAACGCTTGCCATCAGCTTTAAAAGATGAGATGCTCGGCATGATCAACAAAATAAAAAGGTTTGGCGTCAATGAGCTGGATTTGGCGGGTATATCACAAAAACTCCCGTCTGAAAATGTTTTAGAACGAAAGGCCGTCGGAAACATGCGGTTTTTTACGCTTGACGACGTAAAGGCCAATGTTGGCAAGGACGGAGTATTATTGATGGATGCTCGTGATAAATTGACACCTTTGGCATGGGATTATGTAAAAGAAAATAGCATTGTGATCAAGTAGCATATTCGGAGGTGTGGCTATGATAGTAGGACGAATTACAGGTACTGTTGTATGCACCCAAAAAGATCCTGCATTGGCGGGAAGGAAGATTCTGGTCGTGCAGCCTTTGAATATCACCGACATGAGAAGCGAGGGCAGCCCTCTCGTGGCGTTGGATTCTGTCGGCGCCGGAGTCGGAGAGGTTGTGATCGTTGTTGGCGGAAGCTCGGCACGTATGGCTGACAGTTTTTCAAAAACGCCGGTTGATCAGAGCATCATTGCAATCATAGATATCATCGAGATAGAAGGCAAGATCACGTTCCGTAAAGAATAGGGGAGTGCAAATGGATACTGAGAAAATAAATATCAACCTTATTGTCAAGGAAGTCCTGAAAAGGATTTCGGAGGCTGAGAACGAAACTGACAAAAACTCGAGGATGACGGCTGTCAATTCAAGTGCTCAACCGGATCATTCATCCATCAGGTTTTCCTGTACGGACGGTGTTTTTGAGAGGATGGAGGACGCAATCGAGGCAGCTTACAAAGCGCAGCTCAAACTGATGGATATGTCTGTCGAAGGTAGGAATAGAATAATATCCGCAATGAGAAAATCGATAATACAAAGGGTTCATGATATTGCAAAACTCGCTGTTGAAGAGACAGGACTCGGAAAGGTCGATGACAAGGTAGGCAAGAATCTGCTGGCAGCGGAAAAGACTCCGGGAACCGAAGATATTATACCCAAGACATATACGGGAGATTATGGATTTACTCTTGTCGAGCAGGCGCCCTACGGGGTCATCGGCGCCATAACCCCTTCCACCAATCCGAGCGAGACCGTGATATGTAACGGAATAGGCATGATCGCTGCAGGAAATTCGGTTGTTTTCAATGCCCATCCAGGGGCAAAAAAGGTAACGCAGCTCACTGTACGCATACTTAATCAGGCCATCACGGAGGCCGGAGGTCCTGAAAATCTGTTGTGTGTAATATCCGAGCCTACGATGGATACAGGAAAGATACTGATGACCCATCCCAAAATAAGACTTCTGGTAGTGACCGGCGGACCTGAAATAGTCAGAATAGCTATGGGTTCCGGCAAGAAGGTCATAGCTGCCGGCCCGGGAAATCCTCCGGTCGTTGTCGATGAGACCGCCGATATCGGGAACGCAGCCAAATGCATAGTAGATGGGGCGTCATTTGATAATAATGTGTTATGCATAGCCGAGAAGGAAGTATTTGTGGTTGACCGAGTCGCGGATCAACTGATAAGGAGCATGGTCGGATGCGGAGCCTTTCTGTTGAAAGGAGAACAGCTGGAATCTCTCATGTCCTGCATAACTGTTAAGAATTCAAGAGGAGAGACCGTGCCAAATAAGAAATATGTCGGCAAGGATGTGCATGTGATATTGGGCGCCATAGGCGTCAACGCGCCTGCGGATGTGAAACTCGCAATTGCCGAAGTCCGGAAAGACCACCCGCTTGTTTACATGGAGCAACTCATGCCCGTACTGCCGATTGTAAGGGTAAATGATGTCAATGAAGCGATCGATGAAGCGATAAAAGCCGAACAACACAATTACCATACTGCCATGATGCATTCAAGAGATATAGTCAACCTTAGCAAAATGGCAAAAATCATCAATACCAGCATCTTTGTGAAAAACGCGCCGTCATATGCCGGTCTTGGAATGACAGGTGAAGGTTTTACCACATATACCATTGCGGGACCTACGGGCGAGGGCATCACATCCCCGGTCAGCTTTACGAGGCAGAGGCGCTGTGTCTTGAAGGACTCCTTCAGGATCATATAGGCATTAAAAATGCAGCAAGACGCGAAAGGTAGTAGGTGCATCGCCCGTGGATTTTCTTGATCTTGTCCGGGACGCAGGGGTAGTAGGTGCCGGAGGCGCAGGATTCCCTACCCACATAAAACTGAATGCGAAAGCCGATACCGTGATCGCTAACGCTGCAGAATGCGAGCCTCTGCTGCAGACAGATATGTATGCCCTTAAAACGCATACGGTTAAGACGATTACAGGATTGGACGCCGTCATGCGGCAGGTGAAGGCAACCAAAGGGTTCATAGCGATAAAACGTAAGCATAAAGAAATCATTGGCATTCTCGAAAAAAACATCGCCCGATATGAAAATATTCAAATATTCATCCTTGACGATTTCTATCCTGCCGGAGATGAGCATATCCTGGTCAATCTCGTTACAGGCAGGACCGTGCCAGAGGGAGGAATACCCTTGAATATCGGTGCTGTCGTGAATAATATTTGCACTCTGATCAATATTTACAACGCTTTGAATGGTATTCCGGTAACGGAACGCATACTGACTGTCACAGGTGAAGTAAACAATCCCGTGACGTTGAGCCTCCCGATAGGAACAAGCATCGAAGAGGCCATAAGTATTGCAGGAGGGGCTGCTATCCCGTCATATAAGGTTATTGTAGGCGGACCGATGATGGGATATGTGGAGGACAATCTCAAAAATCCGATCATAAAGACAACAAGCGGCATCATCGTACTGTCTGCCGATCACAAGCTTGTAAAGCTCAAAAGCCAGGATATGAGGATCTCAATAAACAAAGGCAGATCCAACTGCTGCCAGTGTATGCAATGTACGGAAATGTGCCCCAGATATTTGCTTGGCCATAATATCAGACCGCATAAGACAATGAGGGTATTCTCAGGAAGCTTTGAAAACGTCGGGGATGATATGGCGTCTGCTTTTTTATGCAGTGAATGCGGGTTATGCGGTCTGTATGCATGTGTACATGAAATAATGCCTTTTAAAATCCATAATCATATGAAAAAGGAATTATCAAAAAACAATCTGAAATATAAGAAGGATAGCGGCGTGTTGGAGACGCAACGTGATTATCAGATAAGAAGGATTCCGGTGGAAAGGTTGGTTCAGAGGTTGGATTTAAGCAAATATAACAAGAAGACGACATATTCGGCCCACTCTTATTCGCCCGGCAGGATCGTCGTCCCATTAAAGCAGCATACCGGAGTTCCTGCGCATCCTGTATTGAAAGTGGGAGATGTCGTGGCGAAAGGCCAGGTTATCGCCCGGATCGGCGAGAAGGAACTGGGTTCCGACATCCATGCCGGTATAAGCGGAAAGATCACATGTATCAACGAAAGCATTTTTATTGATTCGGTACAGGAGGGCAATAGATGAATGCTATCGGACTTATAGAGTTAAGCAGTATAGCTGCAGGATTTGAAACAAGCGACGCAATGATCAAAACAGCATCTGTCAAGTTAATAGAATGCCTTCCCATCTGCCCGGGGAAATTTATGGTTTTGGTAGCCGGGGACGTTGCGGATATCCAAAGTTCCGTTGAAACCGGCAGAGTTGTTGCCGGCGCCAACATGATAGACAGTCTAATAATCCCGAATATACATAAACAGGTATTCCCTGCTATTAATTCAGTTAACAGAATCGAGAGGATCGATGCCCTTGGGATCGTTGAGACGTTCACCATAGCATCCGGAATCATTGCCGCAGATGCTGCCGTGAAAGCAGCTGCCGTAGATCTGATAGAAGTGAGGTTATCAAGAGGGCAAGGCGGTAAGGTTTACTTTACGTTAACAGGCGGCGTCAGCGCCGTAGAGGCTGCTGTCAAAGCAGGAACCGAGGCAGTATGCCAGTCTGGGTCATTGGTTAAATCGGTCGTTATTCCTTCGCCCCACAGCGACCTGTATCAGTACCTGTATTGAATTGTGTTGATCTGATAAAAGGAGATTGATCTGTGTATTTTGGAAGGGTAATAGGCTCTGTTGTTGCTACAAAAAAGGATGAAAAACTTAAGGGCTGCAAGCTTCTGGTGATTCAAAAAACCAATCGCGACGGAGAGAGCGAAGGAAGCCCGATTATCGCGGTTGACCATACTCAAGCCGGTTATGGGGATTTTGTGTTTTATACCAGATCGAAGGATGCGGCTTTCCCTTTTAAAAACAGGGAAACCCCTGTGGATGCTGGCATTATGGGAATAATCGATTTTGTGACTATGGAGAGATAGGTATGTTTATTGCAAAAGTGATAGGCGTAGTCGTATCTACATGCAAGGAGGAGAATCTTAAATCCCGAAAACTTCTTGTCGTGCAGGATATAAAGGACTCGGGCACAAAAAAATCAATGATCGCGGTGGACGGAGCCGGCGCCGGGGTAGGCGAGACAGTGCTTGTCGTAAATGACGGAGGCGCAGCAAGAAGTGCCGTCAAATCTGAAGATGCTCCAATCAACGCTGCTGTGGTAGGGATTTTGGATTATCCGGAAGAACACTGTCAGTAATTTACGGAATGAGGACGTTATGGATAATGTGGCGGATATTATCCGGTTGGCACAAGGAGTGGCAAAGGATTACATAAAGAAGTATTCATATGTTTTACCGGCTATCAGGACAGGTATATCCAACAGGCATGTCCATTTATCAAGACACGATATCGATATTCTGTTCGGAGAGAAATACTGTCTCACAAAACTCAGAGACCTGTCCCAAACAGGACAATATGCCGCAACGGAAACAGTATCGGTCACAGGACCCAAGGGTTCAATCGGAAATTTAAGGATACTGGGGCCTGAACGTGACCGCAGCCAGGTTGAGTTGCTAATGAGCGATTCATATACATTAGGCATACGCCCGCCTGTAAGGGATTCAGGCGATATCGACGGAACGCCGGGGATTCTGATATCGGGTCCCGGAGGGGATATCACAATCAAAGAAGGCGCGATCATAGCAGCCAGGCACATTCATATAAATAATGAAGAAGCCCGATCATATAATCTGACGGACTGCAAAAAAGTAACTGTCAGAACGAGGGGACTGCGCGCCTTAGAATTCAAAAATGTGCTTGTAAGGATTCATCCGACTTTCAGAGCTGAGTTCCATATCGATATGGATGAGGCAAATGCGGCAGGCCTGGTTGCCGGGGATATAGTCGAGATCAGTAATTGTTTAGATAGGGGGGTTATATAGTGTCCAGATATCTGCTAGGTATTGATTATGGCACAGGCGGCGCGAAAGCGTGTATTATCAATGATGAAGCTGATGTCCTGTCCTATGCGTACAGGGAATATCCGATCATCGTGCATAAACCGGGATGGTCGGAGCATGACCCGAAGTTATACTGGGAAATAGCCTGCGATATTATTCAGGAATGTATGGCAAAAGCCGGCGTTGACCAAAAGGATATAATAGGCATTGGTACATCCTCAGCTCTTCCTTGCCTTGTTATGGTCGATAATAAAAACGAGCCTGTCAATATGGCGTACAACTTGATGGACAGACGGGCCGTCGAGGAAGTCGATTGGCTGAAAAACAACATTGGCGAAGACCGGATCTTCGACATCACCGGAAACCGGCTTGAAGATCACCCATCGATTGTAAACCTGCTTTGGGAAAAACAAAATAGGCCTGAATCTTACAAGAGGGTATTTAAAGCCCTTACTATCGACGGATTCATCAGGATGAAGCTGACTGGAAAATATACCGTAAGCTATTCTAATGCGACTTTTCTCGGCGCATATGATATCCGGAAAAATGAGTTTGACAAAAAGCTTTTAAACGAAATCGGTCTTGATATAGGCATAATGCCTGATGTATATGTATGTGAAGAGATTATCGGAGAGGTTACCCCCCAAGCCGCGCTTGAGACCGGCCTTAAGGAAACAACGGCGGTGGCGGCCGGGCAGGTGGACTTTAATGCGGGCTGTATCGGCGGAGGCATAATCAATGAAGGCGAAATAAACATGAATCTCGGAACATGCGGAAATTTCGGGATAATACATAAAGATGCGAATTTTATGAAGAGTATGCTTGCGTGCGCGTTTACCGTTGGTTCGAACAGTACATATATTACCATACCTACAACTACAACAGGCGGGCAGGCTCTCAGATATCTCCGTGACAATTTTTCACAGGTGGAAATTGAAATGGAAAAACTCATAGGCAAGAGTGCTTATGCATTTCTTGATATCGAGGCGGAAAGCGTCGGGATAGGAAGCGAAGGCTTGGTAATCCTGCCCTATCTGATGGGTGAAAGGACGCCTCTTTGGGATACCGACGCCAGAGGAGTCATATTCGGGCTGTCGTTAAACCACAGCAAAGCCCATGTTGTAAGGGCGATGATGGAGTCTGTGGCATATGCGCTTTACGACTCATTCCGTATCATCAAGGAATCCGGGAAAAAGCTGGAGTTTCCGATAGTGCTCAATGAAGGCGGAGCAAGAAGCATTATCTGGAGAAGGATTATCACAGATGTGTTCAATGTCCCCACAGTGGTTGTAAAGAGCAGAGTTGGCGCTCCATTCGGCGACGCGATTCTTGCAGGTGTCTCAACAGGTATTTTCAATGATTATTCGATATCCAAGGAAAAAACGGTCTATATCGAAAGAATGGAACCAGAACAAAAAAATCATGAAATATATATGGAATATTTCAGTATTTTCAAAAAATTATATATGCACTTAAAGGATGATTTTAAGGAACTTGCTTTGGTGAGAAAGAAGCTGGATGTTCGGAAGTAAAAAATAAACTAAATTTAGGTAGGTGTGAAGATATGAAGACAATAGTTATCGGATGCGATAATGCCGCGGTCGAATTAAAAAAGCAGATCATCAGCGTGCTGGAGAAGAAAGGGATCCCATATGAAGATATTGGGGTTGCTTCTGCGGAAGATGAAAAGATTTATCCTATGGTGGCAAAAGAGCTGGCGCAGAAGATTATTGAAAGCAGCTACAGCAAAGAGGGCATTCTTTTATGCGGTACCGGTATCGGTATGGCAATAGCTGCCAACAAATTCCCGGGTATTTATGCAGCGGTGTGCCATGACAGCTATTCTGCCGAAAGGGCAAGATTAAGCAATAACGCAAATGTAATGACCATGGGAGCAAGGATTATTGGTCCGGAACTGGCAAAAAAAATTGTGAAAGAATGGCTGGAGCTTGAATTTAAACCGGGCAGCTCTACGCCGAAGGTTGAAAAGATTGTGGAATTCGAAAAAGAGAATATGAAATGAGATATTATGATAAATGATGAGAAATGGTGAGAAGAAATCGGCCACGATATATGATATAGCTCAAATGACGGGCTTTACCGCGGCAACTGTTTCAAAAGTACTGAATAACAAGGATAAGATATCGGAAAAAACAAGGGATAAGGTGCTTGAAGCTTCAAAAGAGCTTAATTACTTTCCCAACCCTGCCGCACGGTCTTTAAAAACCCAAAGAACCAACCAGGTGATGATTTCAATACCGCATATGAATAATGCGTTCTACTTTGACATGATAGCCGCAATTCATGAAGTTGCAAATGAAAATAACTATTCTCTGATTCTAAATTATACTCAGGAAAGTGAAAAAGAAGAGCTCAAGATGCTGAGAAATGTAAGAGAAAATTTCGTCGACGGATTAATATTGATTTCCATTAATTTCACAGAGAAACACCTGAATGAAATAAAGAGAATCAATCAACCTGTTGTGTTCAGCAGCATAGGCGTTAACAGGATTAAAGATGATGAAGGGCTATTTGATTTTGTTGGGGTAGATACCCGGAAAGGCATATATCTGGCCGCGGAGCATTTGATTAAACAGGGGCATACAAGAATAGGCTACGTTGGATTGCCATTGGGCACGCAAACCGGTAATGAAAGGTATGAAGGATTCTGTCAGGCTATGAAACAATGGGGGCTTGATATAAACCATGAGTATGTAATTAATGGCGGGTATTCCAGGAATTTCGGATACGATGCAGGCATCAAGCTCTTCAATAATGGCGATGTACCTACGGCAATATGCACCACCAGTGACCTTATCGCCCTCGGACTTTACCAGGCATTTGAAGAAAAGGGCATAAAGATCCCCGAAGATGTAGCAATCGTTGGAATGGATAATATTGATGTAACTACTGTAGTAAGACCAAAACTTAGCACTGTGGCAATTGCATCAGCGGAGATCGGCAGGACGGCGGCTGAGCTCATATTCAAGAGACTGAACGGATCGGACGAGCAACATAAAAACATCATCTTTCAACCAAGGCTGGTAGTCAGGGAATCAAGTAAAACACTTCTATGATATTGCGCACTCAGGAGAGTGCGCAGATGAAATATTCGGCGGTTATCCGTGGTTCTACATAGAAGATCTTATGTACAAAGACACATTCCCATGGCTGTCTCCGTCATCCGGGCCCACATCAGTATTGTCGCAAGATATGCTTGAACACATCAGGCCGATGGAGTACATAAGAAGAAGGTATGAGGAGGCACTCGCAGAAGTGCCGTATCTTGAGGGAGAATCAGCGCTGGAAAAGAGAAGGCGGGAAATAGCCTACCTGAGCATCACGTGGTTCATGTCATCGCTGCTTGACAGGAAGGACAGGATGAGCATGGCCTCAGGCCTCGAAGTCAGGGTTCCGTTCTGCGACCACATCCTTGCAGGATATATCTGGAATGTCCCTTGGGAAATGAAGACATACGGAGGAATGGAAAAAGGGCTTCTCAGACACGCACTTAAAGACTGTATTCCCGAGGAAATATTGCGGCGTAAAAAAAGCCCTTACCCGAAGACGCACAATCCGTCATATACTGCGGCAATCACCGGGATGATGACAGAGATACTTAACGACCGCGGCTCGCCATTACTCATGCTGGCCGATAAAGACAGCCTCGAAAGGAACGTCAGAGATCTTGATTTGGGAATAACAGGTATACGCAACGCTCAGTCAAACGGCAGGCCCTGGTTCGGACAGCTCATGGCAGCCGCCCAACTCCTGGCCTATCTTATCCAGGTCGATATTTGGCTCAGGCAATATAAGATAACGATTATATGATCCTATTGCAAAATGATGATAAATAGTATAGACTGTAATTGATATTTTCTTGGCAATTCGGGAGGACTTCTTGTTCAAAGATAGACGGATAGCAAAGAACAGACAGTTGGCCGAAAAAATCCAACATATCGAAGAAGAAAACGCAGTTTTAAAAAGCGAAATTGATGCACTGAAAAGTGCCATAGACGTAAAAGATGAATTTCTATCAATCATTTCTCATGAACTCAAAACGCCTCTGACTGTGATAAATTCAGCTGTTCAGATTATGGAAATAAATGCCATTAATAAATCTTACGGTAAAGTCCTCAACCATACGTCAATCATCAAACGAAACGTATACCGGCAATTGAGGCTCATCAACAACCTTTTGGATATTACACGCATAAATGCAGGCAAGATGAGTATCCACAAAAAGAATCACGATATCGTATTCCTTACAAGGTCTATAACAGAGTCTGTCACCGAGTACGCGAAGATGAAGGATTTGTCATTGGATTTCAGAACCGAGTTTGATGAAGTGATTATCGGGATAGACGAAGAGAAATTCGAAAGGATTATGCTTAACCTGCTTTCCAACGCAATAAAATTCACGCCTGCTAAAAAGGCTATCGAAGTAATGGTCTGTAAAAAAGATGATAAAGTGTGCATTCACGTGCGCGACGAAGGGATAGGCATACCTGAAGATAAACAACAACTCATCTTCAACCGCTTCCACCGGATCGACAGCGGCCTGTCCAGAAATGCCGAAGGTACGGGCATAGGGCTTAACGTGGTCAAATCATTCGTTGAAATCCTCGATGGTGAAATCAGGGTTAAAAGCGATGAAGGCATAGGCAGCACATTCACAGTCATCCTGCCCGAAAGCCCGGTTCAGGAAGAAAAAAACGAAATCCAATACCGCAGCAATAACGACAGGCTCATTGAGGCTCACAAAATCGAGTTTTCAGATATTTACCCCGATCATTGATTGGATGATTACCGATTTATGATTACCGATCGATGAGCTCCCGCGGTATTTCCCTGATAAAACGCGACGGTATGTTGCGGCTCGTTTTGCCGAAAAGTGTCCGTGATACGGCGCAGGAAAGGTATAGTTTTTCCATTGCCCGCGTCATTCCTACATAACACAGGCGCCTCTCCTCTTCCAGCCCGCTTTCTTCCATTATCGAACGGTAGCCCGGGAATACGCCCTCTTCCATTCCGACCATGAATACCACCGGGAATTCAAGTCCCTTTGCGCTATGTAAGGTCATAAGGGCAATACTTCCCGAACCTGTGTCATAGCTGTCGATGTCCATCACAAGGGAGACCTGCTCAAGAAAATCCTCGAGCGTACCGCCTTCATTTTCACGTTCGAATTCGAGAGCCGCAGAAACAAGCTCCTCGATATTCTCCAATCTCGACCGCGCCTCTTCCGTACCCTCTTCTTTCAAATCATCCACCATACCTGTGTACTCAAGTACTTTGCCGAGAAGGTCGGATAACGGAACACTGCCTTTGAATTCCCTCAATTTCTCGATGATTTCAACAAACGCTGAAATTTTTGCCCGCGCCCTCTTCAACTCAGCCTCGGCGTCCGCACACACCAGAAGTTCATAGATGCTGATCCGCCGCGAATCGGCTATCCTCTCGGCGATTTCAACCGTCGCATCCCCTATGCCGCGTCTGGGTACGTTTATTATCCGTTTTAAGGCGATATTATCATTAATATTTGCAAGAAGCCTCAGATATGCGGTTACATCCTTGACCTCCTTGCGGTCATAGAACCTGAGTCCGCCATATATCCTATAAGGGATCCCGCGCCTCATAAGTACGTCCTCGATCGTGCGCGACTGTGCGTGTATCCTGTATAGTACCGCAAAATCATTGTACGGTCTCTTTTCGGCAACGACCTTTCTTCTGATCTCCGATGCGACATAATCGGCTTCGTCGATCTCGCTTCCCGTCTGACGGAATACGATCCTGCATCCGACTCCTCTGTCGGTCCACAGCTTCTTGGACTTCCTGCCGGAGTTGTTTTTTATCACATTATTGGCGGCATCCAGGATAATGCCCGTCGACCGGTAATTCTGTTCGAGCTTGATGACCCTGCAGTTCCTGAATTCCTTTTCAAAGTCAAGGATATTCCTGATGTTCGCGCCCCTCCAGCCGAAGATCATCTGATCGTCGTCACCCACGACGCACAGATTGCCGCTCCCCTGCGCCAGAAGGCTTATCAGAGAATACTGGGCCGTATTGGTATCCTGGTATTCGTCGACAAGGACATATCTGAATTTGCTCTGATAGTAACCAAGTACGGGCGGATTATCAATGAGAAGCCTGATGGCCGATATTATGATATCATCAAAATCAAGCGCATTATTGCGTCTTAATTTATCCTGGTACAACTCGTATATCCGGGCCACCTTTTCAAGCCTGAAGTCCGAGGCATAGGCTTTGCGGTACGTATCCGGCTCGATCAACTCGTCTTTAGCCTTCCCTATCATATCAAGCACCGATCTTGGCGGAAAATACTTATCGCTCAGGTTCAATTCCTTAAGGCAATCTTTAACGACCGCCAACTGATCGCTCTGATCGTAAATGGCAAATCCCCTGCTGAAACCGAGCTTGTCTATATCTTTTCGCAATATCCTCATGCATGTGGCATGGAAAGTCCCGACCCACATTTCGCCCATCATATCGCCGACGAGTTTTTCAATCCTGTCCTTCATCTCACGGGCGGCCTTATTGGTGAAAGTGAATGCAAGGATATTGGAAGGATCAACATTTTTTTGCTTCACAAGATACGCGATCCTGTGGGTCAAGACGCGTGTCTTGCCGCTTCCCGCCCCTGCAAGGATTAGTAAAGGCCCTTCGCTGTGGATCACCGCGTCCTGTTGTTGCCTGTTCAATCCGTCAAGCAGCCCAATACCCATGATCACGAGCCTGACTCAAGAAGACCGTAATCCCCGTCTTTCCTGCGGTATACCACGTTGTGCCTGCCTGTCTCCGAGTTTATAAAAAGAAAGAATTCATGCCCGAGAAGATTCATCTGCAATATGGCTTCTTCTACAGGCATAGGTTTGATAGTCAGCTTTTTCGATCTTACTATGCGGTATTCATATTCTTCCTCGGCGTCCGAATCACTTAAGAGGATATCGGCGTTTGAAGCGGCCGCATGGAACCTTTTTTCGAGTCTGGCCTTGTTCTTTTTGATCTGGCTTTCCAGCTTATCAACGACCAGGTCTATGGATCCGTACATATCCGGACTTTCCATCTCAGCCCGGATTATCATGCCTCCGACAGGTATTGTTACCTCGACGATATGCCTGGATTTTTCAACACTCATAGTTATGTTTGCCTCAACCCCGGTATTAAATAACTTTTCCAGTTTACTCAACTTTTTAATGGCCTTTTGCTTCAATGCATCCGTCACATCCATACCTTTGCCGCTTACAATGAATTTCATGACTTCGAACTCCTTCCATCCTGCTGTAATGATCTTAAGTTAATATTAACTCATTGCAGTATGATTAATCCAGTATATCTTCATAAATAATATATGGCTGTAATACCCACTAATAATATACTATTGTATATGCAAACAGCTGTTTTGTGCATATGTTGCCTGTGGATAATGTGGATAAATCTGTGAATAACTCTGATTGGCTCATTTCACCTGTGGATAAAAAATATTCTTGAAAATAGCCAACGCATGTGTTAGGATATCAATGTTGGTTAAAACTAAATATTGGATTAATTTTTCGACAAAACCCTCTTTAACTTAGTTGGAGCGTGGTGTCAAGAAAATCATTTAATCCAAATAGATTAAGGAGGTGTATATAATGGCAGACAAGACTTTGACCTGCAAAGACTGCAACAACGAGTTCATCTTTACCGAAGGCGAACAGGCTTTCTATAAGGAAAAGGGATTCGAGAACGAACCGCAGAGATGCCCGGAATGCAGAAGGACAAGAAAGCAGCAGAGAAACCATTATGGCAATAGGTCGAGAGACTACGGCAGCAGATGGTAAATCGCAAATCAAAACGCTGTTTATGAAAAGGAGAGTTGCGACTCTCCTTTTTTATTTATGTTGAAACGAATACCGAGTCAGGTAATTGGCTGAGTGATTGGGCAATATTGCCCGCGCCGGCCGATAAGTCGCCCACAAGCTTGATTCTTCCGGCCATCGTATTTATATTGAAATCCAAAGGCCTGATCTTCTTTTCCCGGATTTCCTCCCATGATAAGGGCGCCGATGCCGGTGCGCCGGGGTTTGGCCTCAAACTGTACTGGCATGCCATCGTCTTGCCGGGCGAATTCTGCAGATAGTCAAGATAGACCTTGCCTCCGCGTTTTTTGACCGGCCGCTCCATGGTCGTTATATTCGGCCGCAGATTGTGCACCGCCCGACATATGAATTCGACGAAATTGCGTATTTGCTCATAAGGACGCTCGGGCAGGATGGGCACGAATATATGGATACCTGTCGACCCGGAGGTCTTGGGATACCCGGAAAGCTTGAATTGCGACAAAGCATCGCTGATCATTACGGCTATGTCGAAGGTATCCTCAAACACGGCAGGCGGCATGGGATCAAGGTCAAAGACAGCGATATCCGGGTAGTCGGGCTTATCAATACCCGACGACCAGGGGTGCATCTCGATACATGCCTGATTGGCGAGCCACACGAGCGTCTCGGTATTATTGCAAAGAATATAGCGGGTAACCTTGTCGTCCCTTTTGCTGGTTTCCGAATAGACAGGAAATGTCTCGATCCAATCAGGGGCGTACTCAGGGCAATCTTTCTGGTAGAACATCTTGCCGTCGATGCCGTCGGGATACCTCGACATGACGAACGGCCTGTTGCGCAGATGCGGCAGGAGCACAGGCGACACCTCGATATAGTAACGGATGAGGTCCTTCTTGGTATAACCGCTTCCGGGCCACATCTCTTTATCAAGATGTGTCAATTCGATCTCTTTATTGTTGATCGTGATTTTGTTTTGCATATTTATCAAACCTGAACCCCATGAACGAAGGATGCCGCAATCCGCCGCGGCTCTTTTCGAGATAACGCACTGAGCAGACCAATCCGGGCTTCATCCACTTTATCCGCATAAGGTCCTTTCGGCTCAATACCCCATCTGCATAATGAGCATCATAAACACCATTATCATATTTCACAGGGTATTTCTTATAATACTCTCTAATAAATGCCTTATCAGTCATACCAAGCCCGCTGCCGACCTTGCCCTGGTAAATGAGCCTGCCTTCCGCGTCGTATGCCCCGAGCGCCAGCGACCCTACATCTACAACCCCATCCCCTGCTGTTCCGGGGACATAGCCGCACACAACGAAGTCGCTTTCGGTAAACCTTTTAAATTTAAGCCAGTCACCGGTCCTTTTGCCCGGGCAATAAATACTGCCGAGTCTTTTTGCGACGATCCCCTCGAGACCTTGTTGCGTGACTGCTTTGAAAATATCGGTCCCCTTCCCCGTAAACACCCGGGAGATGATTATCCCCGGGCTATCGGAAACGATCATCCCCTCGATCATATCCTTGCGCTTCTCCAACTCCAGTGAAGTGACCTGGATCCCATTCGAATAAAGTACATCAAATACAACAAAAATGGCGTCGTTTTTTAATACGATGATCTCGCCGTCAAGTATCGCAGGCCTCGCATTATCACGGACTGAACGCCACATTCCCGCAAATCCGGGGTAATGGCATGTGATTTCCCTGTTGTTGCGGCTCCTGAGCCTCACATCATCATGCCCTATATATGCAAGGCACCTTATACCGTCCCATTTGATTTCATAAATGAACCCTTCCTGATCGAACGGCTGGCTGTCGGTTACGAGCATCGGCCTTGCGTCCATCGAACTAAATAAATCTTTTATGGGATTGCGATGATTATCGGACGTGACTCTTTACCCTTGCTTTCCTTCTTGAATTATCCGCTCTTGAACTATCCGCTGCTGCACGATTTTTTCCGGCGATTTTTATGCTTTGCTGCAAGGCCTCCATAAGGTCTATCACATTGGCCGCTTCAGGTCTTTCAGGTATTTTTATCTGCTGGCCTGCAATCTTATTTTCAATCAGCTTCCTCAACGCTTCCCTGTATTCGTCCGAATACTTATCCGGTGAAAAATCTGCAGTAAGGCTTTCTATCAGGCTGTTTGCCATGGTGAGTTCATTATCGCGGATATCGGCTTTGTAATTCAGTTCGGTGATTCCGGCCATCGGCCTGATCTCATCCGGATAGTACATAGTATGCATGATGATCGCGCCATTGTATGAACGCAAGGCAGCCAACGATTCCCTGGAACGGATGACCACCTTTGAAATCGCGGCTTTACCGGTTTGATCCATGGACCTCTTCAATAACTCAAAGGCCTTCTGTCCGCCCTCCGCAGGCGCAAGGTAATATGGCTTTTCGTAAAATACGGGATCGACTTCCGAAATATTTACAAAGTCGAGGATATTTATCGCGTGCGTTGTCTCAAGAGGAAGATTGTCAAGTTCATCGTCATTTAGTACTACAAACTTGCCATTTTCATATTCATAGCCTCGCACGATCTCATCAGGAGGGACGTCTGTGCCGCATACGGGACAGAACTTCTTGTACTTCACCTGATTGCCGCACTTTGCGTGAAGCATATTGAACGAAATATCCTTTTTCTCGATCACCGGATACATTTTTACAGGCACGTGAACCAGCCCGAAACTGATGGCGCCTTTCCAGATAGTCCGCATAATTCCCTTCCTCAGCAATAATGTAACCCAAGCAGAATTAATTATGCGTAACAGATCACTTCAGGCGTGAATTACCGCATCCGGAGTACTGAGCCGCGTTAATCGAGCTAATCGAATTGACAACTCTGACCCGGGTAATGTATTATGAGAAAGCATGGAGAGTTGTCCGAGCTGGTCTAAGGGGCATGACTGGAAATCATGTGCAGGGGTAACTCTGCCTAGGGTTCGAATCCCTAACTCTCCGCCAATATTTATGGCTCCGGTTTCATAGCCGGGGCCTTTTAGTTTCAAAAAATATCTGATTTTGCGTTTTAATTTAAGCGCGCCCATTACTTGATATTTTGACCAATAGTGCAGTCCGCCATTTTTCCGCGGACCATCTTCGTCATATCGAAAATTAATGCCGCCGTCGTAACTTCACCTCATGATTATAGCCGCGACAGAGGCGGCAAATGCGGAAGCGACCGCAAGCATAGCCCCGAATGCAGCCGTTTTGTTGCCTTTGCTCCAGCTTTGCCTGGCAAAGCTCATCGTATAGATAGAAGCAGCAAGTATAATAAATAACGTAATATAATCCGTCGGCTTCATTTAATTATCACCTGCAGCGCTATATTCTTTGACGGGACCGGTCTGATGCAATATGCCCGTCCTTTTTATCTTGAATGACACCTCCGCGGTAATTGCGGCGTCCTTGTAATGACTGTTCCAATCGTAATCCTCCCATTGTTGTATGGTACTGAAATTCCTGACCGCTGATTGCCCGAATTTTAATATGTCCGCATTCAGTGTCTGGGTCTTCTCTACAAGCTTTGAGATCTCAGTCCGGATAAATTCTTCAGAGGCCTTTTCCAGCACGCGCGTAAGCTCCGGGTCATAGTCATAGCCGATGCCGCTCTGGATAGCGTATATCTCACCTTCGAGTTCGACCTTTAAATGAATTACCGGCCTGTCACCTTCGAATCTTATATCCAGTTGCCTCCCTGTCTGCCTTGTCCTTATCGGTACGGCAAGATCCGGTCTTAACGGATCCTGTACAAGTATTATCCCCTGCTTGAACCTATCCTTTGCTATCAGGAGCATCCTTGCTTCATGGCCTGTGAGCCTGCCGACCATCCTGTCACCCTTAAAAACCGCAAGACCAACAATTTCTATGGTATTGCCGCCTTTCCTTGTCAAATCCCCTGCATACACATCGCCGGGCACTTTATACCCATCACTAAACGGACTCCCTTCCTTTTTAAAATTATCTCCGACATTTATCGCGGCATAATTCGCTATGGGTTCGTGGTATTTGGATTTTAAACAATCATAGAAATCAAAAAGATCTTGTACCGCAAAATAGCTTACTTCATCCGACGAATCTTTAAAGCTGCGCATTTCTATAGAAATAAGGTTGCTGGAGTAAGGCTGCAATACATTTACAAAATCCTGCGCACTATCTTTTGATACTAAAATCTTAATACTGAATCTCAGATTTGCAAATCTGACGATCGGAGCGATAATGACATTGAGGAAACCGCTCCGGGCTACATCTTCCGAAAAAACTATAAGCTGCGTATGCATAAGGTTGATTTCCTTTGGAATGTTTAGATTCGCAATTTCAATCGCCGAAAAAAAAGACGGTGCATCGATCGTTATAGTTTTATATTCGAAACGGGCTCCCGAAGCAGAACCCGCGCCGCTTGCGCCCCCGCTTGCGCCATTTGCGCCGCCGCTGGGTTGCGTGTATGCCGATGTGGCAAATTGCAGCGTCACCCGCCATTTGTCAGTGACTCCCCTGTCGATGCCGATACAGGTGACATAAGCGAAACTATTCACTTCATTGGAATCATAACAACCTGATTGTACAAATAAAAGTAAAACCGTTATACATGAAAAAACCAATTTCAGTATTCTCTTTTTTTTAATCACCGGTATCCTCCGCGCTTTGCTTCCTGCCCCGTATAACAGCTATGATAAAAACAATTAACGGCAACGCGAAATATACGATCCAGCCAAATTGCATTTGGCAATATATATAATAATCTATAAATACAGTCATCCTCTGAGGTATCAAGGACAAGGCAAAGGCTGTGATCGAAAGCGGCAGTATGACAGGTTTTTTATCAGCGATCCTGAATATATGGCAATAAGCCATCATCGACGCATAGAATAATGCGGCGACAGCTACAAGGAATGATAAGCTCCAAACCATTATAAAAAGCGATTCGACTCTCTCAAAGAAAATGCCCAGATTGATGAGCGAAGTCATGATGTACATCGGTACTGAAACCTCTTTAAAGACATAATATGAAAATGTAAGGGTAAACGCCAGAAAACAGGCGGAATTAATTAACAGAGTAATCAGAATACTTTTATAACCCACCTTTTTTATTATCTGTGTCCCCTGCAGCGATTTTGCAAATACTGCGATTATTATCACTGCTCCGTATATTGAACAATGTGCAAAACCATTGATCACAGTCTTGTCAAGTCCGTTGCCGAATATCGGAAAGAGCCTGTGAAACTGGTAATTCCGGGATGACAGGATAAGGATGAGAATAATGAATACGACAACCAGGAAACTTATTAATTTAGAATAGCGCGCAATGCTCTCCAATCCGAAAAATGACAGAACCGCCAATACAAAAACGCAGCAACCGATCAATACCGACATGGGTGTCTTAATAAATATGTTACTCTTTTGCAGCTCGGCGAATTCCCTCAGGTTAATACAAAGCGTTGCAATAAGACCGGCAAATAATACGAAGGAGAGTATGGACCCTATAAACCTCCCCAGAACGGCGTCAAACACCTCCATGATGTTTTTGCCCGGAAACCGTTTCAGCAAAAGGTAGATGAACGTAAATGCCAATGCGGCGGCGCCGGCTGAAATAAACGTGATATACCAGGCTGCGGTACCGACGAGATCCGCGGCAATCGACGGGCTGATTAAAAAAACACCCGGCACCATGGTAAGGACGACAAGCCAGATTGCTTCCTGCTGGCCGAATCTGCCTTCTTTTAACGAAGTATTACTTTCTAATCCTTTTTGTATGGTTTTCTCCTTTCCCAGCTTCGCATTTTCTTACCTATCTTCTTCCTGTCCTGCACATTGAGGTAATCCTGACGGAGCCTGTCCAACCATACAGGTACCCTCATTATCTTTCCTGAATTGTTATACATCTTCGGCGCTATGGGGGAAAAGAAAGGGACGCCGAAAGATTTCATGCTGCAGGCAAAGATTGCGATTATGGTGAAGGCTATGGCCACGCCGAAAAGCCCCATGAATGCCGCGACGAATATGATGATGATCCTCGCGATCCTTACGCCGACAGCAAGACTGTAATTCGGGATGGTAAAGCTTCCAAGGCCGGAAATAGCTACTATTATGATAAGGACCGGACCGACAAGTCCTGCCGATACAGCGGCTTGTCCTAGTATAAGCGCGCCTATTATTCCAAGGGCCTGGCCCAGTACGCCGGGTACCCTTATCCCGCCCTCACGGATCAGCTCAAATGAGAATTCCATCAGGAGCAGTTCTATCAAGGTCGGAAAGGGCACGTTCTCATGCGTGAAGATTATTGTCGCAAGCAACGGGGTAGGTACCATCTCGACGTGGAAATTTGTGATTGCCAGGTATACGCCTGAGAGCAAGAGAGTCAAAATCAGACCTGTAAACCTGATCAATCTTAAAAATGTGCCGAATTGCCATCGTGTCGATAGATCCTCCGATGCATGCATCATCTCGAAAAATGTTACAGGTACGATAAGCGCGAAGGGCGTCCCGTCGGGGATGATCGCAACATGGCCGCCGATAATGAAATGGACTGTCCTGTCAGGTCTTTCGGTACATAATTCTTGTGAGAACAGAGCGATCGGATTATCCTCGATCTCCTGTTCCACCAAACCGTCACCTATGATGTAATCCGTATCTATACCCTGCAGGCGCCTTTTTACTTCATTCAAGAGTTTCTTATTGACGATGTTGTCCATATAAAGCACTCCGCAATTGGAGCTGTTGTATTTGCCGACGGTCAGAACCTCCACTATGAGGTCTTCGCTTTTGATTATTCTCCTGATGATGGACACATTGGTCTTCATGTCCTCTGTAAATGCCTCCTGCGATCCTTTTATAACATTTTCGATCTTGGGAGTGTCTATAGCCCTTTTTTCATACCCCTTGCTTTCAATTACGATGCACTCCTCAGATTTATCTACAAACAACGCAGTATAGCCGTTCAGCACATAATCGATCATCTTTTTAAATTCAGATACCTTCAAGACATTATCCACAGCGAGGACATTTGCCGCAATATGGCCGATGACGCCATCCGTCTCCACATTCCTGAAAAGATCGGCGTTCATGAGGTTGGGCAGTATCGAACGGTTTATGGTGTCTCTGTCCGCCATCTTGGAAAGAAACAGGATAAATGCCTTCTCTTTTTGCCTGATATTAAATTCTCTTATTATAACGTCATTATTCTTGTCTATTCTGAATTTGCTTCTTAAATATTCCAGATTGACGTCAATGTCCTGATCAATCGTGTGACCTGCTGTGCCCGGTTCAGACAAATCTTTGTCCTGTCCGGTTTTTTCGGTTGCAGGTTTACGCCTCGGTTTGTCATCTAATTTGTGTTTTGCCGGATCCCCGTATTCATGTTCATCTTCCAGCAACTCAAACTTTTTTGTGCCGGTACCTTCTTTATAAACAAAGAGATTCTTAATAATACCGAAAAAAGAAGACATTGGCTGCGCATTCCTCCGATAATATTATCCGCTATTTCCGGTATAATATTCCGTTTTTGCGACTTTAAGCCCACTGCCGCGCATAGTGCGAAATCACCATATAAACCGTTCTTTACGCACATGGATTTAAATGCGTCGATGCTTTAGAATATTCATCATGAGAGCAAAAATCAGATTGATGAACATCGGTTTTAAGAACAGAAATAGCGGCCAGGGAACGATTGAATATGGCCTGATATTAGGTTTCATCGCAATTGCTGTGGTTGCTGTGCTTACGCTGATGAGCGGACAACTGCAGAATTTCTTCTCGCAGATCGTCGCCTCTCTGACAAGTATCGGCGGCGGGGCATAGCATTACGATTTACGATTTAACTAAATGCATTTATTCTAAATATTTCATGTAATAATGGCATGATATTCAGGATATTATTGCGTTTTAGCACCTAATGCTGCCCCATATTTGAAAACATGAGCGCTTTGGGCGGATAATCTCATATAATAAAGCAAATATCAAAAGACAACGATGCCCCCGCTAATTCTAAGCGAGGGCACTCAAATAAAGTTATTACAGTTTTGGTTGCGGGGGAAGGATTTGAACCTTCGACCTTAGGGTTATGAGCCCTACGAGCTACCGGACTGCTCCACCCCGCGATATAAGATATGAATGATACCGGTCAAACGGCTGGTGCCGGAGACCGGGATCGAACCGGTACGGGGGATGAGCCCCGCAGGATTTTAAGTCCTGTGCGTCTGCCAGTTCCGCCACTCCGGCCGTTGCTTTAATATAGTAACACTATCGCCTTACTGTGTCAAGGATTCTATATTTAACTATTTTTTTTTGACAACCCCAAGCCTATCAAGTATTTAGTTCTCTTTTCAGGAATAAGACCGTACCTTTGACATATGATCCGGCCTGCATTTATCATTTCGGATTCACAGCCCCTGACCAATTCGAGTTCAAGGATGCTGATTTTTTCACTGGCATCTCCGGAGGTTATTATGCCTGCATCTATTGCCAACTCCATTTCAGTACCGCCCGGTGAAACGAGATGCATGGTTCTGCGCCTGAAGCAAGTGCTGAATTTGATTTCCAGAGTCGAATAAACGTTTGAATCAATGGTTGAAAAAACGTTTGATACCATGCCTGACGCCTGGCTGACCTCAGGATCAGGATCAGAAAATAATGAAAGATCAGGCCCGGCCCCGTCTTGAACACGGTTCCATTCGTTCCTGCGCTGTAAAAATCCGTCGGCAAATCGCCAGGCCTCATCTGCGACATTTGCGGCGTCTGCTGCTGCTGCGGCGGCGTCTGTCTTTATGGTACCGACCCACCTGCCGCCCTCGCGTCTGACACGATATGCTATACCCCTGTGGGACAGGTCGTAACCGGGGGTATCATAATAGAATGCAAGCATGCTTTGCGTCTGCATCGGACGCATGACGGCAAACTGCCCAAATCCGGGCTCGTGCCCGATATATTCGGCTATTATATCGGCATTAAGCGGTTCAGGTATACTGAACCTCATTTCAATTTCCATGCCTCAAACTTCCATGTCTTAGAATTCCATGTCTCAAAAAGCACCGGATCTTTTATAGCTTCCAGCGCCGCGTTTGGCTTCGAAATTCTTCTTCAGGTCCAGCATCTTCTCATCGCTTTCCTTCATGAACCTGGCCAGTCTTTCCTCAAAAGAAAGCCTATCCATGCTATGACGGGAATCCCACTCTGCTTCGGCAGGCTTGTACGTTCTCCTGGAGCGCGGCTGTGATTCCTCAAGCACTTTTTTAATCGAGAGGCTTATTTTGCCTTTCTCATTGACTGAAAGCACCTTGACCTTCACTTTTTGGTCTTCCTTGAGATATGCGCTGATATCCTTTACATATTCCTCAGCGATTTCAGAGATGTGCACCAGACCGGTCTTTCCCTCAGGCAGCAGTATGAAAGCTCCGAATTTGGTTATTCCGGAAACCTTTCCTTCCACCACCATCCCAACTTCGAGCAGCATAGGGACAAGAAATCCTCCTTATTTATTTGCATCTATAAATATCTTTTCTCCTTGTTTCACCATTCCCAGACGTTCCCTTGCAACTTCCTCGATATATTCGTCGCTTTCCAATATCGCCTTCTGTTCGTCAAGTTCCAGCTGCAAGGCCTGCTCTTTTTTAATTTCGCCCTCGATCTCCCTGATTCTCGTGTTTTTCGAATAAATCAATCCCTGCTGCTGGATGAAAGTATAGGCGAAATATATAATATAAAAAGCAAATATTATTACTAATACTTTCGAAATTTTTCTTTTGTTTTTCTTCATTTTTAAATCACCGTAATAATTATATTCTATCTAATTATTGGAATTCCTGCTTTTTCACACCTTATTTTTATAATTTTTAAATATCCTGTTCCATATCGTTATACGCGCCATCCAGACGCCACATTTGGCGCCGAGATATTTTGCGGGTTTTGATATAATTTTCGCCGATAATGAAAACGGGTACTTCAAAGCTTTCATTAAAAATGACAGGGCTTTTAAAATGAATTTGCTGAATAGCGTCTTATATAATACTATACCGGTAATAAAGCCAAGAAAAATGAAACCTCTCAGATCGCCGTCGTTTACCATATAAGCGACTGCGAAGAGAATAATTGATGCGATTATCCAGAAGAGAAAATCCTCGATGTGGATCATGATCGCGCCCGTACGGAAATTCCTTCTTTTAGCGCGCAAAATATCATATACCAGCGCGACGATTGCCCCGCATATGATCGATACTGCAAATATGTACAACTGGCGGGCTATCATCTGAACATCCTGCTGAAGAAGCCGCCTTTCGACCTGGATCCTCCCCTATCCTCATAATCGACGGAATAGATATCGCCCTCGATGTTCAATTCCGAATTTTCAAGGTTCAATCTGCTTATATGAAGCCCTTCGCCCCTTACCGAAAGGATACCGAGTTCAGTATCGACAACCACGCTTTCCTCGTTGAAGCTCTCGACGTCTATAACTCCGGATATCCCCAATTTTTGCCTGTTCTCAAGCACCAGATTATGCAGCTTCGGCTTGACCGATATTTTCTTTTCATCCTGCATATTAATCCCCCCGTACAAGACTTGTACAAATTTGATTTCACAGTATATTATGCGTATACGGGGGAAAAAATGACCATTACGGCAAAATCCTGTACATTTCCTTTGCAGCGGCTTTCCCGGCGCTCTCCTCGATGGTGGTGACCTCATACTTAGTGGTGTGCGCCCCGAAACGGACCTCGATGATATCGCCGGCCCTCACATCGGTTCCGGCCTTGCATGTCCTGCCGTTGAGCATGACGCGACCGAGATCGCAGGCATCATTGGCAATAGTGCGTCTCTTGATTATCCTCGATACTTTCAGGTATTTATCTATCCTCACAATATCCCCTGTTCCGGCCCTCGCTTAATGCGCGTTAACTTGGCCTCTTAACTCCTTACCCGGACGGAATACCGGTACGGTAGAAGCCTGCACCATTATACGCTCGCCGGTCTGGGGATTGACGCCCTGCCTTGCGCTCCTGTGCCTGTTCTCAAACGTCCCGAACCCCAATATCAATACGCGGTCATCATTTGAAAGCGCCTCGGATATGCTGTCGGTGACAGCCTCCAAAGCTTTTTCAGCATCCTTTTTTGTCAGCATGCATTTCTCGGATATTTTTGTTATTAATTCGGACTTGTTCATCTAAAATCCTCCTTGGCTTTATTCCAAAATCCATCCATTTCATCGGGCATCAACTCATCGAGACGCCTTCCCTCAGACGCGCATCCATTTTCCATATGCTCGAACCTCTTGATGAACTTCCGGGTTGAGCCTGTCAAAGCTAATTCCGGCTGCACATCTAAAAATCTCGAAAGATTTACAAGGGAAAACAGTACATCCCCGATTTCCTCAATTATCATTTCCTTGCTCCGACCCGTATATGCATTTTGCAATTCAATCAGCTCTTCATGTGCCTTTTTAAAAACGTCTTCGGTCTTATCCCAGTCAAATCCCACCAAAGCCGCTTTTTGCTGCACTTTGAAACTCCGCATCAGGGCAGGAAGGTTCGACGGCACTGCCTTCAACACATCCGCATGTGTTTGCATGCCTTTTTCTCGCCTCTTTATCCGCTCCCAGTTATCGACCACTTCATCCGGAGTATCCGCCTTATCGCCGCCAAAGACATGCGTGTGCCTCATAACGAGCTTTTTTGCTATACCGCTTATTATATCCCCGATGCGATAACGCCCTTCTTCTTCCGCGATACGCGCATGAAAGAGCACCTGCAGCAACAAATCGCCCAGTTCCTCGCATTGTTTTTCATCATCTTTACTATCGACCGCTTCCAGAACCTCATAAGTTTCTTCGATCAGATATTTCTTCAAGCTTTCATGAGTCTGATCCCTGTCCCACGGACAACCGTTCTCGCTCCTGAGAAGAGCCATCAGACCGACCAGTTCATCGAATGAATATTCGTCTTTAAGCATAATCAGCCCTCCGGCATTATTTTATTATATCAGCGTGTGATAATGCAAATAAGAAAAGGCAGGTTATATTACCTGCCTCTTACTGCTCCATCTGTTTGCCAAGGAATCCTGCCGCGCTTTGCGCCAGCTTTGCCTCAAGTTCACCCATTCTGGTATTCGGGTCAATGGATAAGAAGATAACCGCTCCGATCGGATCCCCTTCGGAGATAATGGGGGAAACCACCTGAGCAGTATACTTGCGGTCGGCCGATTCCTCAGCGATTATCGGTATGATTCTTTCATCAGATGATCTTACAACTACTGTCGTTTTTTCTTCTATCACCTTTTCAAGATCCTGGCTCAGGGATTTGTCAAGGAACTCCTTCCTTGATGCCCCTGATACGGCAATTATGGTATCCCTGTCCGAGATACAAGTGATATGCCCGCTGGTCTTATGGAGAGATTCGGCGTATTGGGACGCGAAATCGCTTAATTCACCGATAGGCGAATACTTCTTGAGGATCACTTCCCCCTCTTTGTCAGTGAATATCTCCAACGGGTCCCCTTCTCTTATCCTTAAAGTCCTTCTTATTTCCTTGGGTATCACAACCCTGCCCAAATCGTCAATCCTTCTGACAATACCGGTTGCCTTCAATATAACTACCTCCTTACCAGCTTTTGAAGTCACAAGCCTTATTATTCATTTTTTGCTTGAGTTTTATTCATTTCAAGAAATGCTGGAACAGGAGTCTGCTCAAGAGGTTATTCAATAGAATTATAGACTTTGTCGTTTATCGTGACCGCATATGCAGGGTCTGATTTCCAGTCGACAAGCTTCTGAGCAAGAACCGACGCCTTTTTCTCATTGACGATCTTCTGTTTCACACCGTCAAAAGTCGCAGTGACCCTTTTCTCAAGCTTCATGATATGATAGCCGAACGGGGTTTCGACAATGCCGATATCGCCCTCATTTGCCTTTATCGCCCAATCCTCGAACTTCTCGGTATAGCTGTCGAATCTGTCAAAGGTATATTCGCCGCTGTTGTCCTTGACAGCGGGATCCTGTGAGAATTCTTTGGCCAGAGCAGCCATATCCTCACCTGATTTCACCCTTTCAAGCAGTTCCTGGGCCTTATTTCCGGCTTCTTTTTTCTTTTCGTCCGACAATGGCGCCTGGGTTTCGCTATCAATAGTGGAAATCAAGATATGGCGTACGGTCAAAAGGTCGCAAGACCTCGGGTCATCATCAAATATCTTCTGCGCATCTTCATCAGAAACGATAATATTATCCATTTCATTCCTTAAAAATTTCTCCGTAAGTACATAATTCGTATATATCTGTTTGAATTCATCGAGGCTGACGCCGTTCACGGCCAATGAGTAAGCGTTGGCGACAGATCGGTCGTTGTTGTTTCCGGCTATGATCTGATTAATATAATTATTTATATTATCATTATCCTCTTTTGCGAGTGAAATATTTGTTTGCCTCGCCTTAATGATCTCTATCTTGAACTCCTTGACGCTCTCAATGGCTTTCTCCCGCGCAATATCAATGGCTTTCTTGCCATTGATGTCGGTATCCCAGAAAGTTTCGGGATCGGCGCCGGCTACGATACTGAGTATGTTGTTCTTGGCCTGCTTCAGGAACAACTTGTATTCCGGGACGGTCACTTTTTCGTTTCCGACCTTTGCAACATAGCTCCTGGAATATGTCGTCCCTATGACAAGTGCCGTCGAAGCCACCAGAATAATCACAAAAACAACAATAATTATACGGAGAACTTGTGATTGCTTCTCCTTCATTTCCTTATCAGCATTGTTCAATTGCAGCTCTCCATTCGTCAAGCAGAGAATATAAAACCATTCCTATTATACTCAATATCAGATTAGAGTTCAAAACATTTGATATCCTGTAATATAATCTTAATATTTTCGAGATATTTCGACACATCCGCACCTTCCGGCATTTTCAGGCTGAGATATGGTGATGAGCCTGCATTGAACATCAGTCTCCGTCTGTATTTTGCGGCCAGTCCCGCTATCGCTTGCGGGATTTGAAGCGCCGACGGATTCACCTTCATAATGATGCTGCCGCTTTTAGCGCATATGGAAGTAATACCCAATGATGTTGCGGACGCTTTGACCAGCGCTATATTTATAAGGTTCTGCACCTCCGGCGGGATATCTCCGTACATGTCGTCCAATTCATCGCGGACCTCGTTTGCCCCGGCTTCGTCTCTTACAAGGGCGATTTTCTTGTACATCCCGATTCTCTGGCTTTCCGCGCCAATGTACTCATCGCTGATATACGCATTTATATTCAAGTCGATCAAGGTTTCCGGCATCTCATCCATGGCCGCCGTTGTGCCGCCCCTCAGTTCCCCTACCGCTTCATCAAGCAACCTGCAGTACATCTCGTAACCGACAGACTCTATATGACCGTGCTGCTCCGGCCCAAGCAAGTT
This sequence comes from uncultured Eubacteriales bacterium, assembly GCA_964457875.1. Taxonomy (GTDB): domain Bacteria; phylum Bacillota; class Clostridia; order Acetivibrionales; family CAYWGM01; genus CAYWGM01. The sequence goes on from CAYWGM010000008.1 coordinate 31,021, forward strand.
TCCGGCGCCTCTTATCTCCAGATCCCTCATCGCTATTTTGAATCCCGACCCGAATTCGGTGAAGTCCCTGATTGCCTTTAGCCTTTTTTCGGCGATCTCCGTTATGGATTTATCGGTTTTGTGGGTGATATACGCGTAGGCCTGCCTGTCCGACCGACCGACTCTGCCCCTCAACTGGTAGAGCTGGGCAAGCCCGAGCAGATCGGCGTCCTCCACTATCAGCGTATTAACATTAGGCATATCCAATCCTGATTCTATTATCGTGGTGCAAACAAGCAGGTCATATTCTCGATTGATGAAGGCGTACATGACATCTTCAAGCTGCTTCTCTTCCATCTGACCGTGCGCGACGGCGATTCGCGCTTCGGGAACGATCTGATGCAGCTGGAATGCCTTTATGTCTATGGATCTCACCCGATTGGACAGATAGAAGACCTGCCCTCCTCTGGATAGTTCTCTGATAATTGCCTCGCGGATGACCGCCTGGTCGTATTCCATAACATACGTCTGCACCGGATAACGGTTTTCAGGCGGGTCTTCCAGTGTGCTTATGTCCCTGATCCCGGCGAGCGACATATGAAGCGTCCTCGGGATAGGCGTAGCTGTCAATGTGAGCACGTCAATATCAGGGCTGATATTCTTGATATTCTCTTTGTGTATTACGCCGAATCGCTGCTCTTCGTCGACTATGAGCAGACCGATGTCCTTAAAGCCAATATCCTTCTGCAGCAGCCTGTGCGTCCCGATCAGCACGTCGATATTCCCCTCTTTGAGGCTCTTCAGGATTTTTGCCTGCTCGCTTCGGGACCTGAATCTGCTTATTACATCCACCGTCACCGGAAAGTCTTTCATCCTTTCGGTAAAAGTAAGGTAATGCTGCTGCGCCAGCACAGTCGTCGGCACGAGGTACGCTACCTGCTTCCCGTCCATTACAGCCTTGAAAACAGCCCTTATGGCCACCTCTGTCTTCCCGTATCCGACATCGCCGCAAAGCAGCCTGTCCATAGGTCTGTCGGATTCCATATCTTTTTTTATCTCTTCAACGCACTTAAGCTGGTCTTCAGTTTCTTCGTAAGGGAATTGCTCCTCGAACTGGCGCTGCCATACGGTATCCGCCGGATAGACATGCCCTCTGAGCGCCTGTCTCTGTGCATAAAGCTGTAATAGTCCGAAAGCAAGCTCCTTCAGCGATTCCCTGACCCGTTTTTTTGTCTTTGCCCATTCGCTGCCTCCCAGCCTGTTCAATCTGGGGGCCTTGCCCTCCGACCCTATATATTTCTGTATCGAATCAAGCTGAGTGGAAGGGATGTAGAGAAAATCGCCATCCTTGTATTTTATCTTAAGATAATCCCTTTTCGCGTTCTCGACAACAAGCTGTCGCATCCCTACATACTGGCCTATGCCGTGTGACTGGTGGACAACATAATCAAATTGATTCAGGTCGGTAAAAGATGAGATATCTAGTCCTTTTCGCTTACTGCCGGTCTTAACCGGCTTCTTCGGGCGGGCTGCGATTTCTGCGGAACTTATGAATACGATCCCTATCTCCGGATATTCAAATCCTCTTCTCAGATTGCCCTCAACGATGACTACCTGGCCGTGATCCAGCTCAAATCCGGTTCTGTCGGTGAAAGGCGCCTCAATCCCATCTCCCGAAAGGATCGCAGATAAATTCTGAGCTTTGGGGACGCTCCCCGCAAAGACGACGACGCGGATCCCTTTTTCTTTCCAACGCTTGAGATCGTCTTTGAATATCTCCATCCTGCCATGCCATACGGGCGCCCCTTTTGAAGATATTACAAATTCCCGGGGCTTAACGCCGGACAATTCCGCCAGCGGAACATTCCCACCTTTGAGCACGGAAATGCCGACGACGCTCAAATCCCTGAATTTGCTGACTATTTCCGCCGGATCATGATAACAGTCCGCGCCGCCGGTCAGGCTCAAGCCGCGCTGCATCAATTCGGCACATGATTCATAGTATTCCTCCATCACCGCATTGAGGTGTTGTACGGCTCTTTTAGGCTCGTCGATTATAATGAGGGGGGCGGCTTCTCCAGGGTTGAAATAGTCCGGGAGGAATTCGGAATGGTGCTGGACAAAAGGTATATATCTGTCGATTCCAGGGGGTTCATCGCCTTCACTTCTTGTATCTTTTGAATGGATGATGTCCCTGGCAGGAAGTACCCTTACCATGGGAGCATTATCATACGAACGCTGGGAACCGGTATCGAACCATCTTATCGATTCGATCACATCATCGAACAATTCTATTCTGAAAGGACGCTCCTCATTGACAGGAAAAACGTCTACTATCCCGCCTCTTGCCGCAAATTGTCCTCTGCCCTCGATCAAATCAACTCTCTCATATCCTGCATTGAAGAGCCTCGCATATATGTCATCAATCCTTACACTATCGCCTGTGCCAAAATCGAGGACAGCTGAAGCTAATGTCGCATGCGGAGGCAATTTGAGGGATATCGCTTCAAGTGTGGTTACGATCAGCGAATAGTCTCCGCGCATCATCCTGTCGAGGGCTATGATACGCTGATGAACCGAATCATAGCTTCTGGCTTCGATATTGTAGGGTATAAGCTCCCTCGCGGGAAAAAAGAGAGCGCCTGCCCGGAAGAAAGTCTGTGCGTCTTCGAACGCATACCTTGCCTGCAGGCTGTCTGCAGCAATATAGACCGCCTTTCGTCCAAGATGGGAACACAGACCGTATGCCAGATGTATTTTCTGAGTTTCCGCCGGACCGGTTATTCCGGCGCGGCTTGCCTGTCTGCTGAGGCATTGCAGGAGAGATGCATATTCATTTGATTCCTTTAACGGATCTATTAAAAAATCTTTCATTATTCGCTTCTATTTGCATTGTACATATTCATGGCCGCGTCCACACCATGCCTTATAATATGTATGACCGCAGCCGCCGCATCGTCGAGCGCTTTCCCGATAACCTCACGCTCTTCCTTATCGAAGCCCGTAAGCACATGCTCCACCATACCGGTCTCACCAGCCGGTTTGCCGATACCGATCCTTATGCGCGGGAACATATCCGAGCAAAGATGGCAGATGACTGACTTCATGCCGTTATGCGAGCCCGAACTGCCCGAAGGCCTTATTCTGATCCTGCCGGAAGGAAGATCGGCATCATCATATATCAGTATTACATTACTCAAATCAGGCCTGTACCACCCGACAACCTCCAGAACTCCTTCGCCGCTGGCATTCATATACGTCTGCGGCTTTACCAGCACCAGCCTCTTATCCCCGACTAGACCTTCGCCGATAAGGGATTTGAATCTGAGTTTTTTTACTTTTAAACCAGCTATGGATGAAATACGGTCAATAACTTCGAAACCGACATTGTGTCGGCTATTGCGGTATTTCAGACCAGGATTGCCGAGACCGACGGCGATATATAGCGGCATCATATCAACTTTCCTGCTGAGTGAATAGTGTGCTAATGGAAATATCGCCATAGATATGTTCAATTGCTTCGGCAAATACAGCTGCAACAGAAATTATTTTTATCTTGCCTATCCTTTTCTCCTTGCTGAGCGGAATTGTGTTCAATATGACAAGCTCTTCGATCGGTGAATCTTCCAGCTTCGAGATAGCCTGTCCCGAAAGCACGCCATGGGTACTGCAGGCATAGACGGTCTTGGCGCCTTTCCTGCTCAGCGCAACGGCGGCATTCACCACTGTACCGGCCGTATCGATGAGGTCATCGACCAATACGCAGATTTTTCCCTTGACGTCACCGATTATATTCATTACTTCACTTTCATTGACCTTGGGACGTCTTTTATCTATGATGGCTATCGGAATATCCAGGCGTTCGGCGAATTTCCTCGATCTCCCCACACTTCCGAGGTCAGGTGAAACCGTAACGACATCGCCCATGTTATTATTGAATTTATCTTTAAAATAAAGGGCAAGCAGCGGCGATCCCAGCAGGTGATCCAGCGGGATGTCAAAGAAGCCCTGAAGCTGCGGCGCATGCAAATCCATGGTTAATATCCTGTCGGCTCCGGCAACTGTAAGCATATTCGCCACAAGTTTTGCCGAAATAGGGTCTCTCGCCTTTGCCTTCCTGTCCTGCCTGGCATATCCGAAATACGGTATGACAGCCGTTATCCTGCCTGCAGACGCCCTTTTCAACGCATCTATCATTATAAGCAGCTCCATCAGATTGTCATTCACAGGATGGCACAGCGATTGAATTACGAATACGTCCGATCCCCTTACGACTTCGCCTATACATATCTCTATCTCCCCATCGCTGAATTTGCCGACGACCGCCTCTCCGACCGGCAGACCGATCTTTCCTGCGATTTCATCCACAAGCTCCTTATGGGAATTTCCTGTAAATAACTTGATATCCTTGCCGTGGATATTCATAACTTAACCTTCTCCCCCTTTATCCTGAGAGTCTTTTGTATCGCGTATCATTCCTTTTCTTATGACCCAATTGTCAAGATTGACTTGTCTTTCTCTCGCTACGGCGAGCGAATACTCGGGTACGGGTCCTGTGATAGTGGAGCCTGCGGCGATATATGAGTTGCTGCTGACAGTGACCGGCGCAATGAGGTTTACATTGCAGCCTACGAATGCATTATCGCCGATCACCGTCTTGTTTTTCTTTTTTCCGTCATAGTTGACCGTCACAACGCCGCATCCGATGTTAACATTCCTGCCAATTTCGGCATCTCCTACATAAGAAAGATGTGAAATCTTACACCTATCACTTATTAACGATTTTTTTATTTCCACAAAATCCCCGATTTTCACGCTGTTCCCTATCACGCTCCCGGGCCTGACATATGCAAACGGCCCAACTCTCGTATCGTCGCCGGCCAGGCTGTCGATCATCACTGAATTCATTACGTTCGTACGATCTCCGATTTTGCTTGAAACGATCCTGCTGCCGGGACCGATCATACAGTCTTCCCCTATAACGGTTTCCCCTTCTATGATGCTGCCCGGATAGATGACTGTATCCATGCCGATCCTCACTTCGCCGTCGATATATACGGAAGAAGGATCGATTATCGTTACGCCTGATATCATCAATCTGTTTAAAATCCCGTTTTGTACTATTCGCGTTGCTCTGGCAAGCGCTTTCCTGTCCTTCACCGCAATAGCCTGGTCGCTGTCTTCCAGCATCACCGCCGAAACCTTTTTCCCGCCGGCACGCATGCGTCCCGCAATATCGGGAAATCCGCCTCTGCCGCATCCTGAATTACCCTCATCCTCGAAATCCGCGAGGACAGTCAGCATATCTGTCGCCCTCACACAGCTAATACCCGTATCCACCCGGTCATTTCCGGACGTTCGTGTTGTAAGTACGGTAATATCATCATCGTGTTCATAATGCCTGTCGATCAATTCTTTCAAGCTCTCTCCGGATAGAAGCGGCATATCGGCCCGAAGAATAAGGATACTTCGCGCTTCGCATCCCAATTCTGCGAAGGTTGCGTATACGGTTTGACATGATCCTGCTGCCCCGATATATGATAACTTGTCGCCAAGGCAATTGCGGACTTCGTCGGTATATGCGCCTGCCAATACGGCAATCTTACCCGGACATACCTCGGCGGCGGCGTCATATACACGTCCGATAACAGGTTTTCCGCAAATCCTGTGGGCAAAACCTGCCTTTTTTGATTTCATCTCCGCGTTTTCTTCAGATACGATGATCAATACCCTGGTTTCCATAATAATCGTCATACCCTTTCATTTTTATTTTCTCATTTTTTCGGGCATATTTCAATTGCAGAAAAAAAATTGGAAGCTCGGCACCTCAGTTCTGAAATACCCGCTCCCAATAAATTTATTTTAAATCTAACGACAATTGACTGCGCCATCCGGCACAATCATTCAACAGTTGTCGATTCGAATTTGCTTAGAATGGCTTTTTGTACCTTTTCTCTCGCGGCAGCATTGATTGGATGCGCTATATCCTTAAATTCGCCATCCGGCGTCTTTCTGCTGGGCATAGCAATAAAAAGCCCGTTCTGGCTTTCGATAATCTTGATGTCATGGATTACGAACTCATTATCAAAAGTCACAGATACGACAGCCTTCATTTTCCCTTCGGCCTCAATTCTCCTGATGCGGATATCAGTAATTTCCATAGATGTTACCACCCTCCTGCAAATTAGCACTGTATATACAAATGAACAAAATACTGCATATTATATATTCGATGAAAAATGTAAATTTCCTTCTAAAATTTTATTAAATAGAAACATTGTTGTCCATAATTGATAAGTTGCTTCAATATTCATATAATAATCTATGAAGGGCGGTGCGTTTTTTGGAGAGGTATGATCCTTTTAATAACAGCAATATAAAAAAGGTACATTTCATAGGGATAGGCGGGATAAGCATGAGCGGTCTCGCAGAAATACTGCGGGACTGGGGCTATGCCGTAACAGGCTCGGATACGAGGGCATCCAAAATTACGCAACGTCTTGAAAGCAAAGGAATCACTGTCTTCTCAAATAACAGCGCAGATAATATCTCCGATCCCGACCTTATAGTCTATACCCTGGCTATCAGGAAAGACAATCCTGAATTCAGAAGGGCTGTCGAAACAGGTATTCCGATGATGGTCAGGGCGGAGCTGCTGGGGCTCATATCCGACAGGTACCCTTCAAGCATAGGCGTAGCCGGTACCCACGGCAAGACAACCGCGACCTCCATGGTTGCCATGATCATGCTTGAATCAGGCGCCGACCCCACAATACATATAGGTGGGGAGCTTGAAGCCATAGGCGGCACTGTCCACATCGGTTCCGGCCGGTATTTCGTCACCGAAGCCGACGAATACAAGGCGAGCCTGCTTAAGCTGCACAATGATATCGGCGTGATATTGAACATAGAGTTCGACCATTCCGACTTCTACCGGGACATCGGCCATGTTAAAGATGTTTTCAGGGAATACGCGTTGAATACACCTGAGAACGGATCCCTTATAGTATGCGGGGACGATCCGGAGATCATCGCTATTCTTGACGTCCCCCGTAAAAAGATAACATTCGGGATCGACAATCCGGATTGCGAATGGAGGGCGGAGGATATCAGATATGATATGCACGGTTTGGCTTCGTTTAGCGTGCTCCATAACGGTAAACCATTGGAAAGAATCAGCCTCAACGTCCCGGGGAGGCATAACGTATATAACGCCCTGGCCTCTATTGCCGCATGCTCCGTCGCCGGCTGCGGCATCGAGCCGGCAAAAAAGGCTCTTGCCGGGTTCAGGGGCACCCGCAGGCGATTCGAGCAAAAGGGATATTATAAAGGCGCAAGAATCGTCGATGATTATGCGCATCATCCGTCGGAAATCAGGGCAACCCTCGCCGCCGCTGAAAAAACCAGGCATAAGTCCTTGTGGTGCGTATTCCAGCCTCACACATATTCAAGGACGCTGTCGCTGCTTGAAGATTTCGTATCCTCATTTGATAAGGCCGATAAAATCATCATTGCAGATATATATGCAGCCCGTGAAATTGACGACGGCTCAATAAATTCAGCAATACTCGCTGCAAGGATCGCCGCGCGCGGTAAAAATGCAACCCACATGGACAGCTTCGCATCCATAGCCGGTTATATCGCGGAAAACGCCGCTCCGGGCGACCTGGTCCTGACGATGGGGGCAGGCGATATCAACCTTGTCGGGGAAATGCTGCTCGAAAAAGGTGATACGGTAGGCACAGGTACAGGCACAGGCACAGTCAGCTGCGCGGAATAAGCATCGCGAATTTGATCTCCCCCTCGGCAGCGGTTTGTCCGTCCACCGACGCCTTGACTTTGACTTTCGCAATGTTCATTTTTATTGCAATTATCTCGGTTTCAAGCCGGATCGTATCGCCGGGAACCACCTGTCTTCGGAATTTGATCGATTCGATGCCTGTAAAGACGCCCGTGCATCCTTTATACTCATCCATCAGGCCGACCGCTATCCCGGCTGTCTGCGCGAGCGCTTCAACGATAAGCACCCCGGGCATTATTGGATTTCCCGGGAAATGCCCTTGAAAGTAGAACTCCCCGGAAGTCACATTTTTTATCCCGATCGCTTTTTTACCCGGTTCGACCTCGATGATGCGGTCAACAAGCACAAAGGGGAACCTGTGCGGAATAATTCCTTGAATATCAACATTAGTCAGCATTGCGCGGTTAAACACCCCTTTACTATAACTGTCTGCCATTTTGATACTATATTTTACTAAATTCTATTATTTATCTTCTGCTTTTTCAAGCTATAATCATGAATGTTTTTCTATCTATGGGTTATCCTATTAAACGTAAAAAAACTACAGGAGGTATTGGTTGTGAATAACCTTACGACAAGAGAGCTTCTTTTCCTTGAAGACGTTACGAAGATGTTCGAGGCAATATCCAAGAATTGCGATTTTGCAGCCGGCAGCGCTGTGGATCCACAGTTCAAATCTCTGATGCAGACTCTATCGTCGGAGCACAAGCACTGGATTTCAACAACAGCATCGATAGTCACCGGAAAAAAGGTACAATAAGGCACAATTAGGCACAATAGGCACAATAATTAGGAGGGAATTATGACGAACCAACCGCAGGAAAAAGAATGGGCAGGGAATTTGCTTTATCTTCTCAAGCTTGAAGCAACATCATTATGCACGACTACGCTCGAAAGCGCAAACGATTCGGTACGCAACCATGTAGCAGGGATATTGAATAAAACATTCGAAAACCAGAAGCACCTTTTCGACATCATGGCCAAAAAAGGCTGGTACAAGCTGGAGACCGCACCCCAGGAACAATTCTCAAGGACGCAGCAAAGTTTTAATATGATGCAATCCCAGATGCAGTAAAGCTTTAGGAGTAAGGCATTACGCCAGTAGGTAGTAGGCAGTAGGCAGTAAAACGAAACATGGGCCGCCGGTAACTCAGGACAGCCCATGTTTTTATTTTTATTTTTTTTTATCAGATGGCAACCGCCGGCAGGCTTACGCTTCGCCCCTGCCCTTGATGCCTTTTGTAGCCTCGGTGATCTCCCTTTGCTTTTCTTTCGGTCTGAGGCTCCGAACCGCGGCGCCGGCGCTCCACATCTCGGAATTCCTGAGCGTTCCGAGTTCTCCGTTGAGGCTTGCCTGGTAATCAGGCTTACTGCACTCGCTTATGACCCTGCGCGTCTCGCTGCCGTTCTTGACTTTCTTATATAAGTCTTTGAAGACCGGCAATACTGCTTTTTTAAAGCGCGGTCTCCAATCAAGGGCGCCTCTCTGAGCCGTCGCGGAACAATTGGAATACATCCAGTCCATCCCGTTTTCGTCAACCAGACGTATCAGGCTCTGCGTCAATTCTTCGACTGATTCGTTGAATGCCTCGCTGGGTGAATGCCCGTTTGCTCTGAGTATATCGTACTGCGCTTCCATAACGCCGGCCAAGGCGCCCATCAGTATGCCCCTTTCGCCGGTCAGGTCACTGTAGACCTCTTTTTCGAACGTTGTCGGGAACAGATAGCCCGAGCCGATTCCTATGCCGACGGCAATACAACGCTCATTTGCCCTTTTCGTATAGTCCTGGAATACCGCAAAGCTTGAATTGATGCCGGCGCCCGACAGGAAATTCCTGCGGACCGATGTGCCGGAACCCTTTGGAGCCACAAGGATGACATCGACATTGCTCGGAGGTATCACATCAGTCTGATCCTTATATACTATAGAAAATCCGTGCGAAAAATAAAGCGCGCTGCCTTCCTTGAGGTTCTTTTTGACCGAAGGCCAAATCTGCCTCTGCGCCGCATCGCTGACAAGCATCATGATTATGGTGCTTTTCTGCACTGCTTCCTCTATCTCAAACAGGTCCTTGCCCGGGATCCAACCGTCGTTCACCGCCCTGTCCCAATCTTTTGCGAACTGTTTGGATTGACCGATGATCACGTTAAAGCCATTATCTTTCAGGTTGAGCGATTGCGCCGGTCCCTGGACGCCATAACCCAGTATCGAAATGACTTCATCCTTTAATATTTCGTGGGCTTTCGACAACGGAAATTCTTCACGTGTCACAACTTCCTCGACAACCCCTCCAAAATTAATACTTGCCATTGAAAACACCTCAATTCATTATTTTTATTCATGCTTAAAAAATCCGATTTTGATATACTATATAATAACTGATATGAAAAATCAATTGTTTGCTGGACAGGCTGGCCGAAAACCAGCTGGAATAGCAGTTTACCGTAAATTATATTTGGGCTGTTGGTCAAAATATCAAGTAATGGGCGCACTTAGAACGCAAAATCTGTTTTTTGCGCATATTTATACGTGAAATGCATCATAAAACCGTATAATCATACAATATATGGTAATTAATGGTAATTCTTTGCCCCACTACTTGAAAAAATGGGCAGACAGACTAATATAAAAAGCAGGTTTTCGAACAGTCTGTGGAGCTGGTGGTCAGATTCGAACTGACGACCTGCTGATTACAAATCAGCTGCTCTACCTGCTGAGCTACACCAGCGTAAAACACTCGTAAAATACTCGTAAAACACTCGCAAAACGCTCGCGAAACACCAAAACACTAAGAAATTATAGCACCCCCGGCCTTATAGTGTCAAATATTCGCGCTACACATTTTTCAGATAAAGCACCGCGGCATTACTGAACGGATTGACGAATGGGCGCTTGCCTTGCGTACAAGCACTGAGTGATATTGGTGATATTGTGCTGTTTTGCTTCTCCCCGCTGTAGATATCCATCCATTCGGCGGTGTAATTTGCTGCCTTTGCACCCAAATCGACCGTAATTTCTTTCTGATCAGGGACGAATACCACATACTCACAGCCGTAATCGGCGATGCAATATCCGCTTGACGCAAGATCCGGCCGCGGTATCGCCGATTCAAGGCCTATCTTTTCCGCATATGCCCTTGCATACCCCATGGTGATCCTGATGGGCTCCCATATCGGATGATTGCGGTCGTTAACGGCAGTCCAGGCGTCCACCACATAATTCTCAAGCCCGTATATCGGTTCATACGGATCCATAAGAATCGGGTTCAGGCCCATAGTAAAGCATTTCCATATCCATTCCGGGTTGCCGCCAATCCCCCAGATATGGTCGGTATCGATAAATATTACTTTGGAACCGTCCGCTGCAACAGGATCCTCCATATAGGGCGCGGTTTCTTCATTACGGGGCGAGACCCAATCGGCATCGCTCTCAAAGAGCTCCTTATTAGGCAGGGCATCCGGTGCGCCTCCGCCCGAAGTGATCCCCACCGGGTGCCGGAGCGGCTTCCCTTTTTCATATTCCTTGATCATATTCACCATGTGACGCTGCCAATCGCCGGAGTCTGAATAATGCTCGTTTCCTATTTCATACAGGACATTCTCCAGGTCATTGACCGTGTCGATCATTTTCTTTACATATTTCTCCTGATACTTAAGGACGGCCGGTATCTTCATGGTGTGTATCGCCCGTCCGCCCAGACCTTCCGGATCGCCGTCCACTCCGTTTACGTTATTGTCCTTATTGAACGGATGTCCATTCCACGGCAGTGCTCCGGGTACGGTATGCTCGTTTATGCTCCACCGGTTGAACAACATTATGGAAGCGTATATACCGCGCTCTCCGGCCGCGATCACACGGCTCCTGATACGATCGAAAAAGGCCTGGTTGAAGCTATCAAGATCAAATTTCGGCTCCCCGTCCAACGCAACGCCTGGTCCTGAGCGGACAAAAGGCAGCGGATCTATATACACTTTATTCACATTAAAATTGTCGTAAGAGGCCTGTTCCTGGATCCATCCCCTCAGGAAATTGAATCTGTGAGCCACCATCCAATCAAGGAATGAATCATAATCGAACTTCCTCCCGGGATCAGGACCAAGACCATCCTGATAATCGCTCCAGGTATGCGATCCGGTAAGATAAACCGGCTTGCCCGTAGAATCGGCAAAATAGCGCGGATTTTTCACGCACTTCCTGAGTACGCCCGATATGCCTTTCTTATATGCCATTGTTATATGAATGCCTCCTTTGATCTACTGCACCTTGACCTTTGATCTACTGCACCTTGACCTTTGATCTATTGCACGCTGACCCAGCGCCGCTCCTTGCTGCTCTTGAGGACCGCCTCGATGACCTTCATATTATAATGCCCGTCCTCAAAGGTGGCGAAGTCGCATTTGTCTTTCCCTAGCACTTTACCTTCGACAATAAAATTGTAGAACGCCCTTACATTATTTGTCATAGCATCGTTCCAACCCTCAGGATGGCCAGTGGAGAGACTCGTGTATTTCTTCGCCTCTTCAGGCATGAAATTGGGATTCCGGATGACCAGCCCATTGGGTTTGTCCCTGTATCCGAACCACATACGATCAGCGTCTTCCTGGTTCCAATACATCGACGCCAACTCACCGTTGACCTCCAGGTCGAGACGTACCTTGCGGCCCGCGCTCACTTCCGACGTCTGGAATATGCCATGGGCGCCGTTGTCCATCCGCAGCAGAAATGCGCCGTAGTCTTCAGTCTTGACGACTTTGTCTTCATACTCGGCGTTGGTGTTGATGGAAAAGGCCTCGACGACCCCCTTTGGCTTCTTGCGCACAGGAATCGTTATATATAGGTCGGCGCACACTTCTGTGATCTTCGACCCCGTCACCACCTGGACAAGGTCTATCCAATGCGAACCGAGGTCGGCCACGCACCGGGAAGGCCCGCTCACTTCCGGCTCTATGCGCCAGTTATAATCGGTTTCGTAAAGAAGCCAATCCTGCATGAACGACCCGTGGACGATCAACGGCCTGCCGATCTCGCCGCTGCGCACCCTCGCGATCATCTCACGTACCAGCGGATTCATCCGGTAGTTGAAATTCACGCCCGCGACCACATTGGAAGTCTGCTTGAGGATGGCAACAAGTTCGCCGGTCTCGGCGCTGGTCCTTGCCAGCGGTTTCTCCGAAAACAGGTGCTTGCCTGCCTTCAGGATCCTCTCATTGATCTCTTTATGAAGAAAATTCGGAGTACAATTATGTATGACATTAATTTCCGGGTCAGCCAACATCCCATCAACCGAGGCGCTTGCCGACGGAATATGAAAAGCCTTCGCCTTGTTGCATGCCAACCCGTAGTTCGTATCGGCGATAACCTTTATCTCCACAAAACCAATACGGCGCACCGCTTCAATATGGCTCGGCGCAATATATCCGGCCCCCACGATGCCACATTTCAACATAAGAAGCGCATCCCCCTTCCGCCCTTCCGCTCATCAAATCTCTTCAGATATTATATAATAAATGCGTGCGATAATATAAATAAAATTGAGAATTATAAAACAATTTCTATTCCCAGACGTAAAACATTAATGAAAAGAGGGACTGGAGGAGAGCAATCTGGATGAACATAGCATCCTGCTTTCATGTCAACGCGGAGACATGGAAGCGATGGGCTTCATATTCGAAATATACAAGAACATTCACTTCAGGTATTGCCGCCATCTTGCGAAAAACACGTATGATGCGGAAGAACTGTTTCAAAATGCATGGCTGAAGGCTGCGAAGAACATTCAGAAATCCCGACCTTCCAAGGGATTGAGATTGCATATTGCATATAGCATATTGCATATTGCCTGGAATACAATTGTGGTGTATTATCGGTATGAAAGGATTGATGCACATGAGGACAACTTTGAACTTACCTGAAAGCATAATAAAAGAAGCAGAAGCGCTATATGATACCCAAAACAGGTCAAAAGCTGTAGAATATGCCTTAAAGGATGCAATCAGGTTCAAAAAACTTCAGGCCTTAAAAGGTCTGAAGGGCAAGATATCGTTTGACGAAGAAGCCATCGATAAAATAAGGGGATCAGAATTATATGAATCATAACCTGATCGTTGATACTTCCATTTGGATTGAGTATTTCAGAGAAAATCCAGAGATAGTGGAGATACTGGATGAAAAACTGGACGGGGGAAAAGCTTTTATTGTTGGTCCTGTTATTACAGAATTATTGCACGGCGTAAAAACAAAAAAAGAATATGACACCCTGCTAAATTGCATAGATGCTGTACCTTATTACCAAAGCGATATATTTGATTGGAAAACTGCAGGAAATATAGATTCTCTTTACGAAAAAAAGGATTGACCATACCGGTAACAGATCTTATCATAGCAGCAATCGCAATAAACAGAAACGCAATTA
>CAYWGM010000008.1:45313-47080 GCA_964457875.1 uncultured Eubacteriales bacterium
CCTCTCGATTTCCTGGTAATTCTTTCCGCCGATTTTCGCTTTCTCTGCCATGCCATTACCTTTCAACCGTTACAAACCGCTGATTGCGGCTTCTCGGTTTTTCAGGGATTGTTAAGCGAATTTTGCCGATGTCGACTAACGGCTGTATCAACTTAGACATCGTATAACAACAATACACCGACAAGTCAAGCGTTAACGCAACAATTATGCAACTATTTTATAATATCCCAACAATAACTCGACATTTCGACAACTCTCAAACATTTTTATTGTAGGTCTTGCTATGCTTATTCATCGCGAATACTGTCTTAACTTAATGCCATTGTTATAGCTTATATCGATAGTACTTGATTTGCCTTCAGGGAGCAGCGCTCTCAGTTGAATATGCATCTTTGCAAACTCCTTTGCGCGTATTTGTATGCGTTTCCCCAGACGCGTCGCAAGCGTGTGCGCAAAATCCCTGCAGGCATTACGGTCATATAACTGGATGGTGTTCATATGCAACACTCTAACACCCTGCCGATTGAGGATAACCGATCTTATCGCGTCTTTGCCTTGCTCTGACGGGCGGCTGTGATAAGCGAAGCTTTCATATTCGACCGCGATTTTTGCCTGCTTGTAGTACAAGTCCGCAAAGCAGCAGCGTTGTCTGAGGTGTGGCTGGGTTCTTCCCTTAATCCTTATCTCATAATTGAAAACAGCGCCGTCAAGTCCGTATCCTCCCAGGGCGTGAGGCAGTGTCAGAATCATGTAGGCTATTGATTCCATGATTGACGCGGACCCATCTTCCACATATTTCACGGCCCGTAAGGCTTTACGGTGACCGCGATGCCCCGATGTTTCGGCCAGAAACCGATTGAGCTTTTTCTTTGTCGTAATTGCCTTGGACGGCTCACCCGTTGGGAAAGAACACAGTTGCAGACCCATGAAGATGATGCGGTGGATACTCAATTGGCTTGCAAGCTCCAAAAACATCAATTCCGGCGACGCAATTTTTTTGCCGTTTCGCTCTGCGATCGCATTGGCCGGAAGATCCAGCCCGCAAGCATGAACCTTTTTCCCGCCGCTACTGAATCTCGTGTTATGATCTGAGACCGTGATATCTTCCGAATTGTATTCGGAGATTTTGAAGCCAAGTACCTCGTCGATACTTGGGATTTCCCACATTTTTGCTGCGGTGAAGTGACTTAAATACTGTTCTATATGAAAAATCACACCTACCTTTTTGCATTTTTGATTAGCTTTCTAATTATAACATAAACTTACATATTATGGAATACATAATGCTATATTTGGGTTAAAAGCTGGCGAAAAAGAGAAGATGTGTTAAGCGAGATGGATGGAGAGAATGATCAAGTCGACTACGGTATACCGCACTACCCGTTATTTCAGCTTTGGGACGAATCCTACCTTCAAAATGGATTGAAATATATCTAATCTGTTATAAAATCGGGTTTTTTACCTGCGATTTCGTCCCATAGTTGAAATAGTGGGCGGTCCGGCACAAATAAAGCCCGCCGATTCAAAATCTACGAGCAGTGGTCGAAGTGGTCTTATAGGATTTACCCTTGAAAAAGCTTATAGCATCAAGGTCTGGCGGCCAAATCTGATCGCCAGATGCATGGTCGGGGTGAGAGGACTTGAACCTCCGGCCCCATGGTCCCAAACCACGTGCGCTACCAGCTGCGCTACACCCCGCCGACTTAGAATATTCTACAGCATGGAAAGGATATTATCAAGCATTATAGTCACTATGTAAGTCACTAT
>CAYWGM010000009.1:0-24079 GCA_964457875.1 uncultured Eubacteriales bacterium
TGTGGTGCGCCATCAGGGACTCGAACCCGGGGCCCGCTGATTAAGAGTCAGCTGCTCTACCAACTGAGCTAATGGCGCACATATAAAACACTTTTCTATTATAAAGATGAAAAATTTTATTGTCAATACAACTAAAATTATAATAAACTATGAATCATAGCTTAAGGAATTTTAAAATATATCAAATATTATTAAGAAAAGGATTGGTCATAATTGAGTTCATTAGACATATTGGTGCTTTCAAAAGACTTTTTTGGTATTACTGAAGAGGATCAGAAAGAGATACATAGTATTGCGCCCGATTGTAAAATCACAGCAATAGATCGAGATAATGCATCAATTGATCAGATTAAAAGGGCGGAGATAATTTTGGGTCCCCCTGATATAAAGAAGCTAAAATATGCAGAAAATCTGAGGTGGCTTCAGTTAATGAGCGCGGGAGCCGATGGATACACCGACAGGAGTATCTACTTCAACAGGAGTATCATCCTCACAAACCTGAGCGGTGTATATGGTCCGCCTATCGCAGAACACGTATTAAGCATGATATTGGCGTTTATCAAAAACCTGCATATACATATGGCTTCAAAGGTCAGCAAGACTTGGAACAGGATTGGCAGCACAAAGAATTTTTATGGTTCTACCCTCGGAGTCATCGGTTTGGGTGATATTGGGAATGAAGTGGCCAAACGCGCCCATGCGTTAGGCGCCAGAGTTATTGCCGTGAAGCGAGTGATAAGTTCCGTGCGGATACCGTATTACGTGGATGAGTTGTATGGAGAGGAATGGATAGACGCCTTGATGCAAAGGTCTGATTACATCGTGCTAGCGCTTCCCGACACTGAAAAGACGAAAGGTATCATCAATAGGGAACGTATAAATAAAATGAAGCCCGATGCTTTCATTATAAATGTCGGCAGGGGTTCGATTATCGATCAAGATGCGCTTATTCAGGCATTGGAGGAACACCGTATAGCAGGAGCCGGTCTAGATGTCACAACGCCTGAACCATTGCCGGTAACAAGTAAACTATGGACGCTATCCAATGTGATTTTAACATATCATTCTGCGGGGACATCGTTTGATAACAGTAAGGGATACAACAGGAGTATAATTGAAAACCTCAGGCTTTACCTGCAGGGGAAACCCCTTATGAATCTTGTCGATTTTGATGAAGGATATTAGCAATCAGTAGATTGACAAAATATGACAAAGGATTTTATTTCCCGATGTAGAATAGTATTAAAATAGAAAAATATTTACATATCGATGTTTAGAATACAACAGACAAGGGGGAATACGGTGGGCAGGATCAAAGTACTTATTGCAGACGACCACTCTATGATACGGCAAGGGTTGAAACAGATTCTCGAACTTGAAAACGATATGACAGTTATTGCCCAGGCTTCAGACGGTTCTGAGGCGATCAGCCTTGCCCGTCAGTTCAAACCCGACGTGATTCTCATGGATATCAATATGCCGGGTACGAATGGGTTACAGGCCATAAAGGATCTTAAAGCAGAGAAAAATCCCGCAAGGATTATCGTGCTTACAATGCATGAGGATCGTGAGTATCTCTTCAAGACACTGCAATTCGGAGCTGAAGGATATGTTCTCAAAGATGCCGAACCTTCGGTGCTCATCGAGGCAATACGCAATGTTTACAATGGGAAGAACTACATTCAGCCGAATATGACAAGAGAACTTGTCAGGGAATTCAACAGAGTCACTCTTCATGAGAAAGACAAGAGCCCCGACTCGAGTCTGACTGCGCGCGAGCTCGAAGTGCTGGGGCTGATTGCAGAAGGTATGATCAATAAAGAAATTGCGAAGAAACTATATATCAGCGAAAAGACAGTAAAAAATCATGTTTCAAATATCTTTAGAAAATTAAATGTTTCCGATAGAACCCAGGCTGCAATTTACGCGTATAAGCATAATCTGAAAATCTATCAGGAATAGGACCCTCCTACTATAATATAATGGTTCTCCATAATCATCGTGTTTTAGTCCACAATCATCATCAAATTCAGTCCTTTTGAAGCATTCATATTTAGAGTCACACAATTTAAAATGAATCTATAAGTGAGGTATTAATAAATTCTTATAAACAAAGGAAAGGGGTAGTTAAAATGATAAAAGAATGCGGAGATTTTTTAAAAAGGTTTTTTAGCAGCAGAAAAGGGCAGGGGATGGTTGAGTACGGTCTTATTATCGGTTTGATAGCAGTCGCCGTAATTGCTCTCCTTACATTGATGGGCGGAGAGTTACAACGTCTGTTTCAGTCTGTTGTGACAGCACTGACAGGCGCAGGCGGCGGTGGCGCTTAATAAAATATCTTATATGTTTTAGTCGCCCTGCCTGTAAAAGAAACAGGCGGGGCTATTTTTTACATAAAGCGGGTATTGTACATGACGAGTGATAATACAAAAAAAAGAGATGAAAAAGGGCAATCCACTCTGGAATTAGCATTCGTACTACCTGTTATCATAATGATAATTACCGCGATAATCGATTTTGGCTTATTATTTAATAATTATTTGATAATAAGCAATGCTGCCAGAGAAGGCGCCCGTAATGCCGTCATAGGTACGGCCGACGCACAGATTGCCGTTATCATGAGCAGTATCACAGGTACGCTCGATCAGGCAAGTATGAGCATAACGATAGAACCGGCAGAATCAATTAGGAAAAAAGGCGATGAAATCACAGTTACGGTCGGTTATGACAATTCTTTGATAACGCCGGTCATATCGGCATTGGTTCCTAATCCTGTACATATCGTCGCCAAGACCGTAATGCGCATGGAATAATGAAATTCAAACGGAGAGAGGCACAATAAAGTGGAGAAACTGAACAAAAAAATCCTTTTGATATCTCTTTTGCTTGCGGCAATTACTACGCTTCTTGTATTTAATTACTTATCCAAATCTCCCGCAAAAGTTGCGGCTGTTGAAAAAACAAGAGTTTATGTTGCTGCAAAGGATATGCCGGAATTACATGAAATTACAGAAGATGACATATCAGAAGTAAGTATCCCTTCGGACATGGTAAGTCCCGGATCTTGCAGGGATAAAGCGCAGATTGCCGGCAAGATAGTGAGGGAACCCATCTATAAAGGTGAGCAGATATTGGCCGAAAGGCTGCTGGATATAGAAAAGGCGATCATGTCGTACAGGATCCCCGATGGCAAAAGGGCTGTAAGTATAAATATTAATGAACAAATTGCCGTTTCGGGTCTTCTGAGGCCTGGTGATCATGTGGATATCGCCGTGAGCATTGAGAGGGAAGAATTGGATGATGCGGGAACAAAAACGGTTTTCCCCAGGACAACATCGATTATATTGCAGGACATCGAAGTTCTGGCGCTCGGGCAAGATATGACTCTGCCTGACGATAAGCTGAATGAGCTTCCTCGGACAATAACGCTTGCCGTCAAGCCTGTCGAAGTGGAGAAACTGGTTTACGCATCTGAATTCGGGATAATTAGAATCGCTTTAAGGGGTTCCGGCGATAATTCGAAGATTAACACCATTGGAACTACCAGGAAGAATCTCAGATAATTTTATTTCGGAGGAATCATTAATGGAAAAGATCAAGGTTGTCATTGCTGACGACAGCGCGGAGACGCGTTCTGATATCCGTAACCTGCTCAGTTTTGAGAAGAGGATAGAAGTCATCGGCGAAGCTGAGAATGGGGAAGAAGCGGTTTTTATCACCCGGGAATCCAGACCCGACATTGTCCTTTTGGATATCAATATGCCCGTAATGGATGGGATTCAAGCAGCTGAGGCTTTGGCGGCACTGGCGCCGAATACTTCAGTTATTATGATGTCGGTGCATGGAGAGCAGGAATTCCTGAAGAGAGCCATGTCCGCAGGAGCAAGAGAATACCTGACAAAGCCCTTTGCTATGGATGATCTGGTCTCCGGCATCTTCAAAGCATATGAGTTCGAAGCTAAACGCCGGCAAGGCCTTGGATCAGAGAAATCGACCGAGGCGATTAAGACGAGGATAATTACCGTATTCAGCACAAAAGGCGGCGTTGGCAAGACTACTGTGGCCTCGAATCTTGCGGTGAGTCTGGCAAGATTGTGCAGAAAGAAAGTCGCATTGATCGATCTTGACCTTCAATTCGGCGACGTTGCGATAATGCTGAATGTCTCGGTCAAAAACACGATAAGTGATTTTATCAAGGAAATTGGCCAAGTCGACGGGGCAACAATGGATGATTATATGGTATCGCATTTTTCCGGGATAAAGGTGCTGCCGGCGCCGATAAAACCTGAATACGCCGAATATATCACTTCAATGCATGTTGAAAAGATTCTGAATGCGTTGCAGGGTATTTATCATTATGTCATAATCGACACTTCTGCAAGTTTTCATGAGACAGTCCTGACTTCGCTGGATGTATCAGACAGTATCCTTTATCTGTCCACTCTCGATCTGCCAACGATTAAGAATATCAAATCAGGATTGGATATAATGGAGACATTAAAATATCCGAAGACAAAAATAAAAATCATTTTAAATAAGGCATCGGAACAATATGGCGTAAAATTCAAGGATTTTGAAGAAACCCTGAAGCATCCGATATGGGCGTATATTCCGGAAGACAACCAGACTGTCATTACATCGGCAAATAAAGGATTTCCTTTTGTGATGACAAGAACTGAAACAAAAGTTGCTAAGGCGGTAATAAATATCGCCAACAATCTGATCGCCGACCATGTGTCAACCAATGAAAAAAAGTCTCCGGCGCGAAAAATGTATGGCGCCATAAATAAGGCTTAAGACCACGGGAGGAATGAAGAGCGATGTCTCTACTTGAGAGGATGCAGAAAGGCAAAGAAAATGAACCTGCCGATCCCTTGCTGACAAGGGCAAGAAAAAGCCAGGGTATAGAGGATCCATTTGCGGTTGTCAAAGAAAAAATTCAGCTGAGGATAGTAGAAGAGATAAATAATGATATCTTTGATAATGACTCTGTTGAGGAGGATGAAAGCAAAGACAAATTAAAAAAAGAAATCACATCTATAGTAGAACAAGTTCTTAATGAAGAAACCGCTTTTCATTCAAAATCCGACCGGGCGAAGATATTAAATGATATCATCGATGAGACGATGGGCTTCGGGCCTATCAACCAGCTTGTGTACAATCCATCTGTTTCTGAAATAATGGTCAACGGCCCTTCGCAGATTTACGTAGAAAAAAGCGGCAGATTGTATCTGAGCGATGTGGTATTCAAGGATGACAAGCATGTGATGCGTGTGATAGAGAAGATAGTGGCGCCGCTCGGGAGAAGGATCGATGAGAGTTCGCCGATGGTTGACGCAAGGCTGCCGAACGGCTCGCGCGTAAATGTGATAATCCCGCCGTTGACTTTAAATGGTCCGGTCCTTACGATAAGAAAATTCTCAGAACGTCCATATACCGTGAAGGATCTAATTAATTTCGGATCTTTTACGCCTGCCGTCGCAATGGTATTGAAAGCAGGCGTGGAATCGAAGCTCAACATCATTGTATCAGGAGGTACAGGCAGTGGTAAAACGACGACATTGAACGTCATATCATCTTTCATTCCAGAAGATGAGCGGATAGTTACAATAGAGGATGCTGCTGAGCTTCAGCTTCGACAACGGCATGTGGTCCGTCTCGAGACGAGGCCTCCGAACATTGAGGGTAAAGGTGTCATCACCATCAGGGATCTGGTGCGAAACGCATTACGCATGAGGCCTGACAGGATAGTCGTCGGCGAGGTGAGAAGCGGGGAAGCTCTTGATATGCTCCAGGCGATGAATACGGGACATGACGGCTCCCTGACCACAGGCCATGCCAATTCACCGCGGGATATGCTGTCGAGGCTTGAAACCATGGTTCTGATGGCAGGTATGGAGCTTCCTATCAAAGCAATAAGGGAGCAGATAGCTTCTGCCATTGATATTATCGTCCAGCAGTCAAGATTGAAGGACGGGAGCAGGAAAATCACGCATATCACAGAAGTTACAGGTATGGAGGGAGATGTAATTACATTGCAGGATATTTTTGTATTCAAGCAATACGGCAAAGATGAAAAAGGCCGGATCACCGGAGAAATTGTACCAACGGGGATCAAACCCCGTTTCCTTGAGAAATTTGAAACAATGGGCATAAGCATCCCTCCGGAGGTGTTCGGATAATGCTGCAGATAATGCCTGTAATTATTTTGTTGACATTTATTTCATCATCTTTGCTGATATATCAAATACTAAAAGCTGCTTTCGGGAAAAATGATCTGACGCACCGTCTAAATAAATATATCAATGGCTCACATCCCGAGAAAGATGGCAAAAAGATGCCAGGCAAGTTTGATTTGCGCACCGGATTAGGCCTTATGGCGAAGGGCATTAAGAATATTAAATCTCTTGATAATTACAAAAGGTCGGTGCAATTGTATCTTGTCAAGGCTCATATCCTTCTTAAACCTGAAGAATTCATTACAATCAGCTTCATATCTTCAGTGATAGCAGGTATGATCGGTTTTTTGTTGTCATCTTCTCTGATCGGCGCAGTTCTCGGATTTGCAGCCGGTTGGCTCATACCTGTGTTCTTCCTCAAATCAATGGCAAAAAAAAGGATAAAGCTGCTTAACAATCAGCTTGGTGATGCAATAATGCTTCTGTCATCATCTTTGAAAGCGGGATACAGTTTTTTTCAAGCCGTCGATACCGTCACAAAGGAAATGAGCGGGCCGATATCCGAGGAGTTTGTTATAATGCAAAAAGAAGTGAACCTTGGGGTTTCGACAGAAAAAGCGCTTGAGAATCTTGTCCAGAGGGTGGACAGCGATGACCTTGAGATGATAATAACGGCCGTGCTTATTCAAAGGCAGGTGGGCGGAAATCTATCAGAAGTACTCGACAATATTTCATCGACAATCAGGGACAGGATAAAGATAAAAGGTGAGGTCAGGACGATCACAGCGCAGGGAAGGGTGTCAGGACTCGTGCTGTCGCTTCTGCCTGTTGTGCTCGGTGCTCTGGTATACATGATAAACCCTTCGCACATGAACGTATTGTTCACTAATCCCTTTGGTATCGTACTTCTTGTGTTTTCCGGTATCATGGAACTGATAGGTATTTTCATAATCAGAAAGATAGTCAGGGTGGAGGTATAATTCATGAAGGCTTTAATTCTGATTTTAGTATTCGGATCTTCTTTTCTGCTGGCTCATACTATCGCGAAAGGGATTCTGATAAAAAAGAACATCATCCTTATACGCTTAGGGAAGATTGCGCGTCAGAGTTCCATTACAGAAGATAGTGAACTTAACAGACCTTTATTTGAAAGGATCGTGCGTCCGGTCGTTGACGGGATAGCAAAAGGGGTGATACAAATTACTCCTAAGGAACTGGTTTCTTTATTGGAAAAAAAGATCATCAACGCAGGCAAACCATTCAATATAGGGGTCAAGGAATGGATGAACATACAGCTCATAATACTTCTTTGCCTGCCATCGATTACTATCGCAGCGGCTTATATGAAATCACTGCCATTTAAAAGCATAGCCTTTCTGCTGATTGTTGAAATTGCCCTCGGTGCGCTGATGCCCAGTTTTATTTTAAGTAGAAAGATATCGGAAAGACAGAAAAATGTAATGAAAACATTGCCGGATCTGCTTGATCTGCTTACTGTCAGCGTAGAGGCAGGCCTGGGTTTTGACAGCGCTCTTTCGAGGGTGATTGAAAAGATGCCGGGTCCCCTGTCACAGGAATTTGCAAACGTCCTTCAGGAAATCAAGGTCGGTAAACAAAAAAAAGATGCGTTGAAAGATATGGCCGAACGGCTAAATGTACAGGATGTTACGTCTTTCATAAATTCTGTCATCCAGGCCGATAAGCTCGGCGTCAGCATAGGGAACGTACTGAGGGTGCAATCGGAGCAGATGAGGCAGAAAAGGAAACAACGGGCGCAGGAGAAGGCCATGAAGGCCCCCGTAAAAATGCTCATACCGATGCTCATATTCATATTCCCGACGATATTTTCAGTTCTTCTCGGGCCGATCGTGTTGAGGATCATAGATGTCTTTATGAAATAATATCGTGTGTTGACATGTCTTGTGTTCAATTGTAGTATTTAAAATATGGTTAATTTGGATTTCTGCCATCATATACAAAACCGCGTTTTGATCCACGACGGTTCCAAGGGATATATGCTTCAGAAGGCAGGCCTCAAAGCCGGGGAATGCGCCGAGTCATGGAATCTGACCCACAAGGATGAGGTGATGGAGGTATACCGTCAATATGCCGATGCAGGTTCTGACGTCATACAATCGAACACATTCCCGGGCAACCGGATATATCTGGAGAAGTACGGGCTTGGTGACAAGACATACGATATAAATTACGAAGGCGTCAGGCTTGCCAGGGGCGCAGCCGGCGGCGGCAGGTTCGTCACGGCGTCGGTCGGTCCTACGGGCAGGCTTTTTGAACCTGTCGGGGAACTTACATTCGATAGCGCATATGTGGTTTTTAAGGAGCAGATAACTGCGGCCGCTGATGGTGGGGCGGATGCCATCAACTTTGAGACATTCACCGATCTTCTTGAATTGAAGGCAGCAATGCTTGCGGCGATTGACGTATGCAGGCTTCCGCTCATATGTTCCATGTCTTTCGAGAGGCACGGCAGAACGATGAATGGAACGAGTCCCGAGATGCTTGTGCAGATGGTCAATTCACTAGGAGCGTTTATGGCCGGTACCAACTGCTCGGCTGGCCCTGTCATGCTTCTGGATATTGTTAAAAAGATGTATGAAGCCGGCGGCGCATATCTGTCTGTTAAGCCCAATGCCGGCATGCCTTCGGTGGATTCTGACGGCAATGTCACATATGGGGATGATTCCGGCCTTTTCGCACAGCTTTCTCCTGAGTTTGCGGCAAACGGCGCGAGGTTGATCGGCGGATGCTGCGGTACTACACCTGAGTATATTACAGCCATTAAAAACTCCATAAATTCAAAAATACCGGCAAGAATAAGGGTTTTGAAAGACAAATACATATTATCGCGCGAAAGATTGATTGCAGTCAAGGATATCCCGTTTTCCAAGGTTTGCATCATAACCCCTGAGCATGAGCTTTTCCGGAGCCTTGAGCAAAAAGATGAAATGGCTGTGGCTGAAAAAGCGATGGATATTTCACATGAAGGTTTTGACGCGGTGCTTTTATCCTCGGCAGTATCGCATAAAAATGAACAGCTGCTGCCTCAGCTTACAAGCATACTGCAGCAGTATATCAGGATTCCGTTTATCTTTGAGACCGGAGATCCCGACCTATTGGAGGGCATGTTAAGGTCTTATGCCGGTATTGCCGGGGTTTGCCCGGATAATTATCATGTTGGCATACGAAGCAGGATATCGGATATATGCAAGCGTTACGGGAGCCCGATAATAAGCACAGGTGCAATCAGTGAAAATATGCGGCAGGGAGAGTGATTATTTTGTCTGAAAAAGATTCAGTCTTAAAACGGTATAATGAGCTAAAAAGTATGGTTGTCGAACGCGGTGCTCAATTTGCAAATCTGATAGATTTTCTTGAAAAAGAGACAGAATGGCTGCATGCCCCTGCGAGTACGAGATTTCATCTTTGTGAAGAAATGGGGCTGCTTTTGCACAGCGTCAATGTCGCTGATACCCTGTTGAGGCTGAAGAATAATCTGGCTCCGTCGATCCCGGATGAGTCATGTATTATTATCGGACTGATACATGACATAGGAAAAGTTGGTATGCCGGGCAGACCGCAATATCTTGTTAATCTGCCTACCGACCGCCAGTTGAAGTTCGGATACAAGCCAGACGCGCCTTACCGCTTCAACACCGACCTGATATACATGAGCGTCCCTGTCAGGAGCCTTTATCTGGCTTTGAAATTCATAGACCTCAGAGAGGATGAGGTTCAGGCCATAATGTATCATGACGGGCAATACGTTGACGACAACAAGTCATGTGCTAATAAGGAAGTCCCGCTTACACTGCTTCTGCAGTTCGCGGATCTTTGGAGCTGCAGTGTTATTGAGAAACACCATGACGGCATCAAAGGGGGCAGGGCATGATCTCGAAACCTTTGCTCGAATTCTTCTACGATGCGGCAAGCATACAGCGATGGAACGACCATATAAGGCCCGGCAAGGGCTTTACAGAGCTTGATAAGCAAGCCCATAAGATGTTTTTTGCATATGTTTTATCAAAATTTGAGGAAACTGACAGGTCAGTATCGGTGGACTGGAGATTGCTGATCGAAGGCGGTATTTTTGAATTCCTCCACAGGATAGAGTTGACCGATATCAAACCTCCGATCTTCCATCGCCTCATGGAACAAAAAGGTGAAATGGTAAATAGGTGGGTGATAGAAAGATTACAGACCGAAGTGGGGAAGATAAAAGACAATTTTTTAGAAAAATTCCGCGCTTATCTTCTCGACCCATCATATGCAAAACTTGAAAAACGCATTTTAAAGGCTTCCCACTACCTTGCCACCAATTGGGAGTTCCAGATTATTTATAATATGAATTCAAATATCTATGGTCTTGATGAAACCAAATCAGAGATTGAAAACGAGATAGAAGAGCATTACGACCTCGCCGGCGTTCAGAAACTCGGGCTGGAAAAAAGAACAAGAAATTTTATTGACCTTGTCGGTCAGCTGCGTTTCCAACAGAGGTGGGCGCAATCCCCAAGAATACCTGAAACATCTGTAATAGGCCATATGTTGGTCGTTGCGATCATATCTTATCTTTGCACCGTAGAGATAAACGGATGTGACAGCCGTATCGTCAACAACTTCTTTGCGGGTCTTTTTCACGATTTGGCGGAAGTCCTGACCAGAGATATAATTTCACCCATAAAAAAATCCGTACAAGGACTTGATGAATTGCTGAAAAGCATCGAACAGATTCAGCTTGAAGAGAAAATATTTCCACTGGTACCTTCGGGATGGAGGAGCGAAATACGGTATTTCATTGAAGATGAATTCAGGAGCAAGATAACAGATGGGAATGGCAGCAAACTGACCGGTTCTGATATTATAAATGAAAAATATAATGAAAATAAATATAAACCGGTCGACGGTGAAATCATCAGGGTATGCGACCACCTGGCTGCATTTATTGAGGCGTATCTTTCCATAACAAACGGAATAAGGCATCATAGGCTTCTTGACGGATACCGTACATTGTCTGATTACTACAAGGGTAGGAATATTGCCGGTTTCGATTTCGGGAGCATATTCGAATACTTCAGACTTTAGCAAAATTTCAGGCTTTAGCTATACTTCAGGTTTGGCATGGTATGTTATAATTACAGATGATATAATCTAATAATGGTATTTTAATCAAGCCAATATTGCGACGGAGGTATTTAATATGTATTGGGGATATCTTGCAGTATTTTTTATCGTGTTCATGTTCTTCAGTGGCATCAGGATAGTCAGGCCTACTCACAGGGGACTGATCGAGACTTTGGGGAAATATTCAAGATTTGCCGGGCCGGGTTTCCATTGGGTATTTCCGGGCATACAGAAAATATATCTTGTCAACGTTACCGAAGTGATGGTAAATGCAGAACCTCAGGTCATTATTACAAATGATAATTTGAATGCTACTGTTGATGCGCAGGTTTATTTCAAGGTAAGAACCGACGAGGAAAGCGTGAAAAATTCACAGTATAATGTCGCAAATTACCAGTATCAGATTGTGAACCTTGCGAGGACGACGCTAAGGAATATCATAGGTACGATGACGCTAAAGTCGGCCAATAGCGAACGCGGGAAGATAAACACCGATCTGCAGCAAACACTCAGGATCGAGACCAAAAACTGGGGTCTTGATATAATAAGAACTGAACTAAAAGAGATCGATCCTCCGAAGGATGTCCAGGAGACGATGAACAAAGTCGTAAAAGCGGAAAATGAAAAGATCGCTGCAGTGGATTTTGCTACTGCAATGGAGACACAGGCAGACGGCATGAGAAGGGCTGAGATAAAGAAGGCCGAGGGGATCAAGCAGGCCAGGATACTTCAGTCAGAAGGCGAAGCGCAGGCAATTAAATATGTAAACGAAGCCGCTCAGGAGTATTTCGTCGGGA
The DNA here is from genome assembly GCA_964457875.1 of uncultured Eubacteriales bacterium. GTDB lineage: Bacteria > Bacillota > Clostridia > Acetivibrionales > CAYWGM01 > CAYWGM01. Next base: position 12,119 of record CAYWGM010000009.1, read on the forward strand.
ACGCCCAGATATTAAGAAAACTTGAAACTGTTGAAACGGCCTTTAGAAACAATACGAAAATAGTTGTTCCCTCTGACATGCAGCTGATAAATGTGATTAACGAAATGGCCGGCATATTGCCGATATCGTCCAAGGATGATAACTTGCTAAAAACTGATGTGTCAAAAAAACCAGGTAAAATATAGTGTCGATGATCGAACCTATCCGATGGGAAGCAGATAGGCTGATCCTACTTGACCAGACATTATTACCGAATAAGGTCGAGTATTTTTCTGCCAATACTATTCAGGATGTAAGGAACGCAATAAAGACGATGCAGGTCAGGGGAGCGCCGGCTATAGGAGTCGCCGCCGCTTATGGCCTGTATCTCGGCATCAGGGATATCATAGCTGAGGGCCATGATGAATACATGATGTGTTTGCGGGATAAGTGTTCTTATCTTGCTTCCGCAAGGCCAACGGCAGTCAATCTGTCATGGGCGCTGGGGCGGTTATCGGCGAAAGTAGAAAATATGCGAGATTCCTCATGTTACGAAAAGGCCGCCGCCTTACTGGATGAAGCCATACTTATCCACACAGAGGATGGCATCATAAACAGGAGGATAGGTGAAAACCTGTTGACCCTGCTTCGTGACGGGATGGGAATACTCACACATTGCAATGCCGGCGCCCTGGCGACGACAAGGTTGGGGACAGCGCTTTCCCCAATCTATCTGGCAAAGCAAATGGGCTGGAACCTGAAAGTATATGCCGATGAAACGAGGCCTCGCCTTCAGGGCTCTATTCTTACGGCTTTTGAGCTGTGTCATTCAGGTATTGACGTCACGGTGATAACCGACAGCATGGCTGCGGTCGTCATGTCGCAGCGAAAGATAGACGCGGTGATCGTCGGATGCGACAGAATAGCCGCAAATGGGGATACAGCCAATAAGATCGGGACTTTAGGCCTTTCGATCATTGCTAAAAATTATAAGGTGCCGTTTTATATAGCGGCGCCGACACCGACAATCGATTTGAAGACGCCTTCCGGGGAATATATCCCGGTTGAAGAAAGGGATCCTGAAGAAATTACCTGCAGTTACGGGCAGAGGACGACCCCGGCTGCGGCAAAGGTATTCAATCCGTCATTTGATGTGACCCCGCACCAAAATATCACTGCAATTGTCACTGAAAAAGCAATCATGTACCCTCCTTTCACTGAAAAGCTGTCAAATATTCACTAAGGACATGATAATTGCATATTCTGAAACTACGGGATATGAGAATTTGATCAGGAGGGTTTTGCTATGTCCGAATGCAGGATAAGGCATATGTTTCCGGGCGGTAATACTTGCAGTGGATTCTACAGTCATTTCAAGTACATAATCAATCTGGAGGATTCAACAAGGGTCTTCATCATCAAAGGCGGACCAGGCACAGGTAAATCAACTCTTATGAAGAATATCGGAAATGAATTCTGCAAAAGAGGTTATGATATTGAATTCATGCACTGTGCCAGCGATGAACAAAGCCTTGACGGGGTTGTTATCCCTTCGCTCAAAACTGCCCTTATTGATGGCACCGCCCCGCATATAGTGGATCCCGGCGTTCCCGGAGCTGTCGATGAGATCATCAATCTCGGGCAATGTTGGAACAGGGAGCTGCTTTCGCTTCATAAAAAAGAGATTATGAAAGCAATCAAAGAAATCTCCAACTGTTACGAGAAATGCTACAGATACCTTAAGGCCTCCGGAATAATGTATGAAGATATCGCCCGGATTTATTCGGATGCATTCGATCATTCAGGTATTATTAATGCCGAGAGGAAAATACTGAAGGAGCTGAGCAGCATAGACCGTTTTGATTTATTCGGTCGCCAACCCCCTGAAGCAGGGAAAATAAGGTATCTGTTCGCATCCGCGATAACTCCGTCCGGTCCTGTGCATTATCTGCCGTCCATTCTCGAGACATATTACATTTGCAGAATAAAAGGGAGCCCGGGAACATGTGCGCAAAATGTTATTAAAAAAATCGTGGATTCGTTCATTTCTGCAGGTTATGACGTAGAGGCTTTTTGCTGCGGTTTTGACCCAACCAGGATCGAACATGCCGTCGTGCCCGGCGCGGGAGTATCCATCACCACATCAAATGCATTCCATGATAGTAATGATATCGAGCCTCATCTGGAAATAACCATGGATGAGTATATCGAAAGAATATTGATATCAACCAATTCCGGGAGATTGGAATTTGATAGGCAGAAATTCAACGAATTATTCGATGCAGCCGTAAAAAGCTTGAACGAAGCCAAGACCATACATGATTACATCGAAGGTTTTTACATAGCCGGTATGGACTTTACAGCGGTCAGATCGATTGAGGAAGGGCTGGTAGACAAGATCGACAAGCTTAAATACCTATTTTAGCCTTGATACCCTTTCTGATGTCGCTGAAAATTCTAGACGTGCTTTTTGAGTCGCTTTCTGTGAACATATTCTGCAGGAATATTACTGATATCAGCCTAAGAAAAAGGCTCAGAAATAGCAGGATATGAAAATTGGACAGCTTTTGGCCTAATAGAAACGGAATATTAGCATTTTTCAAAATGGGACCGGTGAATTGCATCAATGCGCCGCCGGCGATAAACGCCAGGGCTATTCCGAAAACGGATATCGCAACGGAATACCATGCGAGGAAAATGGAACGTTTTTTTTCTGGTGCAAGCCATATCGACAGGTTCATTGCCGTCATATCGAAGCATGGCCAGGATATACCTCCGATCAGATTCACCATCAGGATGATGAATGTCGTGTTTGGTGTGACAAAAAACCAAAATAACGGCAGGATGGCATTGATCAATCCGCTTACCTTCATAACAGGTTTGTTCCCGTATTGATCGACTATCTTGCCCCAAACACTTATGAATAGTATGGTAGTAACACTCCCGGCGAATTGAGTGTATAGTGTGATATTAAAAAAGGACATCTTAAGGTCCTCTATCATAAAGACCATGAAAAACGGCATGGGGATGTTCACTCCAAAACACCACACTGTCATAAACAGGATGAATTTTAAGTAGTTGCAATTATGAAACGGTTCGGTTGCAAGTGATTTCATGGATAACCGGACGGGCGGCTTTTCATATCGCGGTTCTTTTACCCATATAAAGCAAAATATATCCATTATCCCAAAAACAGAGGCAATTGCGAAGATGACCGCATACCCGGAATAGCCGGGCACGGCGTCAAGAAGCAGTCCGGTCAATATAGATGCAGATGCGGTAAATACAGTGCCGAGCATGATTCTTTTACTGAAGAACCTCCCCCTTATATCGACGGGCATGAGTGAACCCATCCATGACCCGAAACTGACGTTTATAAATGAACCTCCGAGAGAAGAAATCAGTATCAAAAAGATGATGGACCAGATCCTGTGCGAGTTCAGGCTTGAAGGGAAGAATACGGCAATTGCACCGACAAACAGCCAGGGTGCCCTCTGAAACAGACCGCCGATCACAAACATCTTTTTCCTTTTGCTTGAGTTCTCCAAAAAATATGATGATATTATCTGTACGAACCCCGAAAGCACAGGTAATGCCATTATTATACTGTAAACCAGGTCATCGGCGCCCAATGCCCGAAGATATCCAGTAACAGAAGGGCCGTTGATTATCGTAAAATGTATTACGCCAAATACGACGGATAACATTATTAAATTTAGGCTCTTGCTCATCTCTTGCGGAGAAATGTTATCATTATCCATTTTATTCATCCTTGAATATATCAATATGCCTGAACATATCTTTAAAAATAATCAATTGAGATATCTTCAGCTTTTGCTGCAGATCCTTGGTTTGCCGTTCATTATGCGTATCGCAGACCCTTCCTGTGCCGGTGGAATAAGTTAAACCGGAGGCTGCCGAGTAAATGAAATCATCGGTTATTATCGTGTTATTCGGCAAGATGACATATCCTTTATCTGTATTCAAAATATCGTCGCCAAGCGCATATGGTGCATCAAATCCCATCAGATTGGCTATTGTTGGCATCAGATCGATTTCGCCGCAAATGGTGCTGATGACCTTACCTTCGTTTAATCCGGGATATTTTATTATCAAAGGGGTTTTCTGCAGTTTCATAAATTCAAAATGATTATTGTCTGAATCGAGGAACTCAAAAGCCTTTTGCATCTGATTTTCGGCAAGTCCAAAATGATCGCCGTAAATCACGATCATCGTATTATCATACAGTCCGCGGTCTTTTAACTCCTGAAGCAATACCCCCAGTGCCTTATCGGCATAATTGACGGCTTTTATGTATCTGCCGAATATGTCGTCAGCGTATGGGTTCACATTGAAATAGTAATTATCAAAACTACGATAGGCATGGTGTGTTGACAATGTGATCATGAAGGCATAAAACGGATTTGACACGTCGATATGATCGAATGATTGTCTGAAGAATGAGATATCGCTCAAGCCCCATCCCAGTACCTCGTCGATAGTATAATCCTCGCTGCTGATGAATTTGTCGAAACCCAATGAACCGTACATGTTTGTCCTGTTCCAGAAACTAGGGTTGTTTGCATGGAACGCATAACTTGTATATCCTTTTTCCTTAAGAGCATGCGGCAGCGAATAGTATTTGTTGGATGGAAACCTGAAATATACCGCGCCTTCGGTCAAAGGATAAAGCGAAGTATTACATAGGAACTCTGCATCGGATGTATTGCCTGTGCCTATCTGATAGTAGAAATTATCAAAATACAAGCTTTCCTTGATCAATTTGTTGATATTGGGAGTAATCTCCTGCTCATTGATCTGTTTACCTATCAGGAAGGATTGTACGGCTTCAAGTTGGACGATGACCAGATTACAGCCTTCAGCGACGCCATGGTAACAAGCGTTATCCTTATTCCGGTCTTCCGAATCCTTGTGCTTTTGCGAATAAAATTCCTCAAAGCACTCAATTTCGTCTTTTGATGCCATTCTGTTGAGAAAGAAATGATCTTTTATGAATCTGGAGATATCATAACCATGATAATAGAATACGCCGAGGTTTTTGATGATTGTATTATTATCATACTGAAATATGTAATGAGGGGAATTGCCGTAGGCTGTGAATATACCGGCAGTTCCAAGCGCAACGGGTATCAGCAGCATCAGAAGTCTTTTTGTCAATCTGAAGCGGCGGGGTTTTTTTCTTGTTATGTATATGAGCATACCCGTCATAAGAGGTATATCAACTGCGAAAATCAGATCCTTCCAATTAAGCAGGCTTGTAATGCTTTCAGATGTATCCCCGACATATCCTGCCTGATACAACGCAGCTGCCGGTATGGCACTTGAAAAATACCTGTAGTAAACTGTGTCGGCAAATAGCATGAATGAAAGCAATAAAAATACGGCGAATATGGCCGGCGCCCTGAAACGATTGAATATGAATATCACGATCGCAAGAATAGCGATTATCAAACATAATGTACATAATATCATCAGTAAATCTCGCCGTGTAGCGGGAAATAGCCTGTTTTGACCGGACCACAGCTGAAAAGCCTGACATTTTATAAATATTGATACGATAAATAGCGTTAAAAAGATTTTCTCTGTCTTTTGCATTTCATTATTCCTGTCCTTCGTGTTAGTGTCAATGCTGCGTCATGTGCGCAGTTTTCCATAATGTCGTCCAATGCGGCAAGTCTTGTTAAATGCGGATATTTTCGTTTAAGGGCTGTCAGAATCAGATAATCGGCAAGTTCCGGATTCTTCGGGAGCAGGCTGCCATGTGAATATGAACAAAACACATTTTTATATCTGGCTCCTTCATTGCTGTCTTCTCCGTTGTTACCAAAGCCTTCAACGACTTTTCCAAGCGGTTCCACTGATGATCCCAGATAAGTCCTGCCTGAATGATTTTCAAATCCTGCCACCAGACCATTGCTCGCCGTTGATTTGAGAAAAGTGCATTCGAACACCATATTGCCGATCATCCTCTTTTTGCCGCCGATGGTCCATATATCCAATATATCGAGGAATTCTATCTCCTTGCCTTCCCATGTCCTGTAATACTTGCCAAGCAGCTGATATCCGCCGCATATGCATAAGAATACCATACCTTCATCAATGGCATCAATAATAGCTCCTTTTTTATTTCTGATATCACGCTGGATGATTTCCTGCTCGTAATCCTGTCCGCCTCCCATGAAGACCATGTCGTATTCCGATGGTATGAATTCGTCCCCAAGACTCACATTGCAGATATTTACACTGATATTTCTCCACTCGCACCTTTTTTTCAAAGCGGTGACATTCCCGCGGTCTCCATAAATATTTAGCAGATCGGGATAAAGGTGGCAGATATTTATTTGAAGCGCATTTTCTTCCGTCATCTCCAGAACTCCCTGATCTTGTATTTTTTTCTCAGTATTTTTCTGATATCCAGCATTGCGGTATATGTCGGCAATATATAGATGACTTGTCCCTCTTCGGCAGATGAAAGCATACCCGAAAGCAGTATGGCATAATCTTTCTGTATAGCAATCCTGTTCTGATTTATCCCGGCATATTTCAATCTAAGAGCGATATCCTCAGCTCGGTTGCCGGAAGCGTATATATTTTGTATATTAACCTCCGGGTCTGCCAGTCTTTCCATGTCGACATCCCATATCCAGGATACGTCGGTCCCGTCGGCGATCCTGTCGTTCAACAGGAAGGCAATATTCAGGCGATTGCCGCTGCCGACCAGGAATTCTATCACCTGGTTGAATCCGGCGGGATTTTTTACAAGGATCAATCGGATTATACGATTTTCGGCACTGATGGATTCCATTCTGCCAAAACCGCATTCAAATGCGGCAAGCGCAGGAACGGTTCTTTCCGGCGCGAGCCCAAGGGCATGACCGACGGTAAAAGCAGCCATGGCATTGTATATGTTATATAATCCCGGTAATGCGACTCGTGCATATAATGTCCGCTCCGATTCTTTATATCCTATCTGTATTTCTGAACCGTCGTCACCCCTGTGAATGAACGAAGTGCATGCAATATCCGGTATCGGCCGTACGAATCCGCATCCGGGACATCTGAATGCTCCAAGGTGCCCGTATATCCTGAAATCATAAACATATTCGGTTTTGCATCTAATACAGAACTTTGCATCAGAGTTGACCGACTTTATTTCTGTTGTGTCAATGCCGGCGACGGCGCATTCATTTACACCATAATAAATGATCCTTCCGGCGGGTAATGTCGAAAGAGAGGCGCAAAGCGAATCATCGGCGTTAAGAATCACAGTGCTGTCTTCATGTCTGGCAATAGCGGCCCTGACATTGGCAACAGTAGTATACAATTCTCCGTAACGATCGAGCTGATCCCTGAAAAAGTTGGTGACAACGACGATTTCCGGTTTAATATGGCCGCATATGACGTTTACAGCGGCTTCATCGACTTCCAGGAGTGCCGTGTCGCAATTGCGCTTTCCCGTAAATGAAGTTGCTTCGAGAAATGTGCTGGTAACGCCGCTCAGCAGGTTGGCCCCCGATTTATTGGCCATGTGCCTGATGCCGTTATCTTCGAGTATACGGCTTATTATCCTTGAAGTGGTAGTTTTACCATTGGTGCCTGTGACTAATATTATCCTGCAATCCTTTGACATCCTGGTCAAAATACCCGGGAATATCTTTAGCGTCATTTTGCCTGGAAGTGTCGTGCCGCCAAGACTAAAAAGCCTGCATAACTTTATTGCGATTTTACCTGCCAATAGGGCGAAAATGAACCTGAACTTCATATCAATTGATTATAGCACATTTTACGGTAATAATGATAAATGATATAATGTTAATGAGAAATGGTTTATCGGGCCGCCGTGCAGGAGGAGCATTTGGAACAAAACGAAAAAGTTTTGGTGGACAAGGCTAAAAGCGGAGATATTCAGGCTTTTGAACAGTTAATATCCGGTTGCCAAAAAAAAGTATTTAATATAGCCTTCAGGATGACCGGTAATTACGATGATGCCGCTGACCTTGCACAAGAGGCTTTTTTGAAGATGTTCAAATCAATCAGGGATTTCAAAGGTCATTCCTCTCTTTCAACCTGGATTTACAGGATAACGGTGAATCTATGTCTTGACCATATCAGAAAGGCTAAAAAAGGCAAATTCGTTTATATTGATAATGATATCAGGACCGATGAAGGCGATATACAGCGCGAGCTGGAGTATGACGGCCCCGGCCCTGAAGATGAGATGGAAAGGAGCGAGATAAGGCAGGCGGTAGCGGATGCTTTGTCGAAATTGCCCGAAGATCAGAAAATCATACTTATACTTAGAGATATACAATATTTCAGTTATGAGGAGATTGCCGGAATACTCAAATTGCCTGAGGGTACTGTAAAATCAAGGTTAAACAGGGCAAGGTCCGCTTTAAGGGACATTCTCAGGACAAAAAAGGAACTTTGGGATACGGATTACGTCAAATATACAGGAAAGGAGGGTCTGGCATGAAATCAAAATATGATGAAGACAACTTTATAAACGATTATATGGGCGATTATATAGACGAGAGCCTGCAAAAAACCATCTGTTTGTGCAGAGACCTTCCTGAAATAGACCTGCCTCCGGATTTCAGCGAGAATCTTCATAATAAACTTGCGGGTTTATCAATTGTTGAAAAAAGAACAGGATTGTTAAGCACATTCAAGCCACGCCATATAAGAATTGCTTCCGCAATAGCGGCTTGCATCGCTATTGTGCTGATACTCAGGGTCACTATGTTTACCGATGGCTTTTTTAATACCAATACTCAGAGAGATGCGGATATGCGCACGCGCGCAGCAGAAGGAAATACCATGATGAGCCTGCAAAAGCAGGAATCTGTCTCCGACAGCGTTTCTGCCGTCGATGCTAATATTCGGATTGAGACTGCCGATAAAGCCAATGCATATGATAACCTGAAGGATTATGCCGCCGGCATGGGATATGATTTTTCGGATATACCGCCGGGGCTTGGCCGAGCTGCTGACGATACAGATGAGGAGGATGCAGCCAAGAGTATTAAGATAATTTTACCTGCTCAAAAGTATGATGAATTCTCAAAATGGCTTTTAGACAGTTATGGCAGGAAAAATGCCGTGTCTTCCGATCAAGCCGTACAGCAGGAAGGGTCTGTTACTGTTATTATAGATTTCATAGATGTCAAACAGAAATGATGGTAAGTCACGGGAGGGTTTATGCCTGAGGGCAGACTGATGCTCATAGATGGCAACAGCATCCTCAACAGGGCGTTTTATGCGCTTCAGGGCACGAGGATGCTCGCTGCTTCAAATGGGCTGTATACAAATGCCGTATTCGGTTTTATCAATATACTCAATAAGTACATGGAAGAAGAGAAACCAGGATATATATGTGTCGCATTCGATCTGAAAGCGCCGACTTTCAGACACAAGGAATATGATGCTTATAAAGCACATAGAAAAGGCATGCCGGAGGAACTTGCGGTCCAGGTCCCCGTCATAAAAGAAGTCCTTGACGCGATGAACATATACAGGGCGGAGTATGAAGGTTTTGAGGCAGATGACCTGATCGGTTCCATTTCGTACTGCGCCGAGCAACTGGGACTTGAGGTCGTGATCATTACCGGGGACAGGGATTCGCTGCAGCTTGCCGGAAAGAAAACGAGGATAAAAATTCCGTCAACACGCCAAGGCAGGTCTGAGACTGAAGAATATGATTACGACCGGGTAGTTGGCAAATACGGCGTTACGCCATGCGAATTCATTGACGTAAAGGCGCTAATGGGAGATCCTTCCGATAATATACCGGGAGTTCCGGGGATCGGTGAGAAAACTGCACTTGAATTGATTACCAGATTCAAGAGCCTTGAAAATCTTTACGAGAATATAGATAAAATTGATAAAAAAAGCGTAGCCGATAAAATTGCTTGTAACAGGGATATCGCTTTTTTGAGCCGAAGGCTTTCAAAAATTGACAGGAATATGCCTGAATTCTGTCGCGTTCAGGATATGAGATTCAGCGGATTTGACAGGCAGAAGCTATATGAATTATTCAAAAAGCTTGAGTTCAAATATTATATTGATAAATTCGGACTCCGGGACAGTATGCCCGCCGTCGCGGACAATTGCGAGGACGAAGAAACAACCATAACCATATGCCGCAATAATATTAAGGAATACAGTGAAATATCCGAAATAATCAAGCGCATGCGTATCTTTTCACTATATCCTTTAATAACGAAAAGCGCCAATTTCGATTATCGGATCAATGGAATAGGAATTTACGCCGGAGAAGGCGGGCCATACTGCATAGACCTTTCGGATAACGCGGATCAAGCTAATTTCCTGTGTGTCTTCAGGGAAGTATTGGAAGATGCGTCAATAAAAAAATATGGACATGATATAAAAAGTTTTTTAGTGTTTCTGAAGATCAACGGGATTGAAATGGCAGGAATCTCTTTCGATACGATGATTGCCGCATATATGCTCGATCCGTCGAGGGACTCGTATCCGTTGGCGGGATTGAGCGAAAAGTATCTTGGAACGGCTATCGGCAGCCAGCCGCAGACCCCGGGTGAAAACGTGGTAGCGGCAGCAATATGGGCAAAGGACATATATCAATTGTCCGATATGCTCGGATCCCTTATGGAAAACAACGGGCAGCGCCGTCTGTATTATGATATAGAACTGCCTTTGGTCGGTGTGCTTTCGGATATGGAGTACCATGGCTTTAGGGTGGATATCCGGGCTTTACGGGAGTATTCAGCTGATCTTGGCCTGAGAATAGCGGACATAGCATCAGATATCTATTCTGCCGCCGGCGGAGAATTCAACATTAATTCACCCAAACAATTAGGATCCATTCTGTTTGACAAGTTGAAGCTGCCGCCTGTAAAGAAGACAAAGACAGGCTATTCGACAGATGCCGAGGTGCTGGAACAACTTGCGCACGAAAACGAGATAGTCTATAAGATACTCGAATACCGTCAATTGGCCAAATTGAAAGCTACATATGCAGATGGGCTGCTCAATCTGATTGACGATAAGACATGCAGGGTACATTCCAGCTTTAATCAGACCGTCACCGTTACCGGAAGGATAAGCAGTACCGAGCCAAACCTGCAGAATATCCCCGTCAAATTGGAAACAGGCCGGAAAATCAGAAAGGCGTTCATACCCGAAAATGAGGATTATATCTTGTGCGACGCCGACTATTCACAGATCGAATTAAGGATTCTGGCGCATATCTCGGGAGATGAAAACATGATATCCGATTTCATCAACGATGTCGATATACACGCCTCAACCGCATCAAAGGTTTTCAAAGTACCTCTTGCTGAAGTGACTTCCGCGATGCGCTCCAGGGCTAAAGCCGTTAATTTCGGCATTATATACGGAATCGGCGATTACAGCCTCTCAAGGGACCTCAATATAACGAAGGCGGAAGCCAGAAAATATATTGATGATTATCTTGGGAGCTATCCCGGCGTCCGAAGCTATATGAAAGAGATAATAAAAAAGGGCAGGGAGAATGGCCATGTGACGACGCTGCTAAACAGGCGCAGATATATTCCTGAACTCAAATCGTCTAACTTCGCGGTCCGGTCATTTGGCGAAAGGGTGGCGCTCAATACCCCTATTCAAGGAACCGCGGCCGATATTATCAAGATCGCCATGGTAAGCGTACATAACGAATTAAAACATAAATGTCCATTATCGCGTCTGATTCTGCAGGTTCATGACGAACTCATCGTAGAAGCACATGTATCGGAAGCCGATCGGGTCAGGGAAATATTGAAGGCATCAATGGAAAAGGCCATGGTACTCAATGTCCCATTGTCTGTTGATGTTGGAACAGGCAGGAACTGGTATGACGCCAAATAGTAAGGCAATCCGCGTAATCGGAATCACGGGAGGCATCGGCAGCGGTAAAAGCGCCGTCCTGAAAATAATGTCCGGGCTCGGAGCCAGGACTAT
>CAYWGM010000009.1:24179-46141 GCA_964457875.1 uncultured Eubacteriales bacterium
AGCGATGAGGACTATATTAGGATTGCGGATACAGTCATTGAGAATAATAGAGACGAAAATGCTCTGAGGCAAAAAGTCGAGGAGTTATATAGGAAAATTAAAATATAGATCTTCCAACGGCTTTAGCCACTGGCTCAAGTTCTTTCATCAACGTGGCGAATTTGGCCGGTTTAAGGGATTGAGGACCGTCGCTCAGCGCACAAGACGGTTCCGGGTGGACTTCGATCATAAGACCGTCGGCTCCCGCGGCTATTGCCGCTTTTGAAAGGGCGGTCACATATTTCCATGAACCCGTGGCATGGCTCGGATCGACTATTGTAGGCAAATGCGACTGTTCTTTGATTATGGGTACGGAACTTATATCAAGAGTGTTTCGCGTGGCTGTTTCAAATGTCCTTATCCCCCGCTCGCAGAGCATTATCCGGTCATTGCCCGAAGCAGCTATATATTCGGCGGCCATAAGCCATTCTTCTATTGTTGCCGAGAGCCCTCTTTTTAAAAGAACAGGTCTTTTAGCCGATCCCACTTCCTGCAGCAATCTGAAATTCTGCATATTCCTTGCGCCTATTTGTATTATATCGGTATAATTTACTACAAGTTCAACGTCCCGCGTATCAATGACCTCGGTTATCAGCTTCAGCCCTGTGGCTTCACGGGCGGCCGCCATGATCCTCAAACCTTCTGTTTCAAGGCCTTGGAACGAATATGGGGATGTCCTCGGTTTGAATGCGCCTCCGCGCAGAAATACGGCGCCTGCCTCTTTTACCTTGAATGCTGTCTCGATAAAAGACTTCTCGTTCTCAATAGCGCACGGTCCTGCCATTACCACAACTCCCGATCCGCCGATTTCGATTTCGCCGATCTTGATAATTGTAGGTATTTGTTTTAATTCGCGGCCGACCAGCTTATATGGCTTCATTATGGGGACGATGCTTTCCACTCCAGCCATTGAAAGGATCTGCTGAGGATTTAGCTGTCTCTTGTCACCGATCGCTCCGATTACGGTTTTTATCTCGCCAAAAATCGGATGAGTTTTAAAACCCAGTTCCGAAAGGCGTTTTTCGACCTGGTCGGTCTGCTCTCTTGTCGCGTCGTGGCTCATGACGATAATCATATGCATATTGTAGCATAACGAATCTTAAAGTAAAACATTTATGATATTATATACAGAGAAGGTATTATTTTAATATTATCCAGATAATATTTATGTTATAATCCAAAGCAATTAAACAAACTGAAGGGAGAATACGTATGGGAATTGAGCCAATTCTTGATAAAAAAGATGTTCAACAGATCTATCATTCCGCATTGAAGGTATTAAGCGAAGTAGGAATACAGTGCGGCCACAAAAAGATGGTTGATATTTTAAGTCAAAAAGGCAGAATCAGATATGATAATGGCAGGATATACCTATATACTGACGTTATTGATGATTATTTTAATAAAAGGAAGCTTGAGATAGCAAGCAGACACTGTGATAATGAATTTAAAATGGGAGGACAATGGCATTCATGGGAATTGTGCGACCCTGTCTTCAACAGGCCAAGACCGGCGACTTTAGAAGAGTCCGTGCAAATGGCAAAATTGGCTGAAATGCTCGGATCAGTGGGAGATCCCATACCGGTAACGCCAGGGGGTACTGATCCGGGCCTCCATACATTGCTCTCAATTAAAATCGGATTATTGCATACAAGGACACTTGGCGGCAAACTAACAGCTACTGATAGAGAAGAGATAAGAATCTTATCGGATATGTACAAAGCTGCGGGAAGGAAATATACCATAGGTGTGGAATGGCTCATTTCGCCATTGAAATTAAACTCTGAGCTTATTAACACATATTTCGAATGGTGTGACGATCCGGATGTGGACATTTCCATCATGTCGAACATACCTATGGCAGGTGCGACGGCGCCGCTTGTATTCCCGGCGAATCTGGTCCTTTCACTTGCCGAAACGCTGGCTCTTGATTATATCAGCCAAACGGTATCGGATGGGAGGCTTGAGGATTTTTCCATAAGGCTGGAGCCATTCGACCTGAAGGATTCAAATATTGTGTTCGGTTCGCCGGAATGGTGTTTGTTCAAACAGGCTGTGGTAGAGCTATACGAGGGGATCATCGGGAAAAAACCGGGTGGTATCTTCCGTACAAACGGGAAGGTCGTTGACGGACAGACCCTTATGGAGAGGACGGCTTCTTTCCTATGGCAGGCAATGATCGGTCTCAGGACATTTTCAGCCGTCGGGCAACTCTGTGTAGATGAGGTCTATAGTCCCGTACAGGCGATATTGGATCGGGAGATACTGAAATACGGGCAAAGGTTGTGTAAAGGAATAAATGGAGGCTGTTGGGATGATAGCCTTGATGCCTTGCGCATTATAAAGGAAGGTATCGATGAGGATACATTCATTTCCCACGAGACTACGTTCAATGTCTTCAGGGAGATGTACGATTTCAGCAGATTAACGTCTGCATGTAACTTAAGCGCATGGAAGAGCGGGGGAAGCACGACACTGGAAGCAAAAGCATGGGAAGAAGCCCAGAATTTGATAAGCAAGCATGATTTTTCACTCGATGAGGCGAGTACAAATGAAATAGAGAAGATATACCAAAAAGGGGTAAATTATATATGTCAGAGGTAAGGTATATATGTCAGGAAAGACCAAGGTCCTCGTAATAGATGATGATTTGAACATATGCGAGCTTTTGCGGCTTTACCTTGAAAAAGAAGGTTATGAGGTGCTTATGGCATATGGCGGCAAGAAGGCCATAGAGGAGTTTGAAGCTTTTGCGCCGAATATCGTACTTCTTGATATAATGCTGCCCGGATTCGACGGCTGGCAGGTATGCCGGGAAATAAGGAAGAAGAGCAACATACCGATAATAATGCTTACGGCGAAAGGTGAGACATTCGATAAGGTGCTCGGACTGGAACTGGGCGCTGACGACTATATCGTCAAACCGTTCGACCCAAAGGAGCTGCTTGCCAGAATCAAGGCTGTGCTGAGGCGATATGAGCATCATGATGTGGATACGCAGGAAATTATTTATCCCAATCTTGTGGTAAACAGGACTAATTATACGGTCAAAATCGCTGGCAAAAACATCGAATTGCCGCCTAAAGAACTGGAACTCCTGTTTTTTCTGGCTTCAAATGCCAACAAGGTCTTCACGAGGGAGCAATTGCTTGAACATGTTTGGGGCTTTGATTTTTACGGGGACTCGCGTACGGTGGACGTCCATGTCAAGAGGCTGCGGGAGAAAATCGAGATTCCGATGCAGATATGGCAGCTCAAGACCGTTTGGGGAGTCGGATACAAATTCGAGGTGAAATAGAGGCATGTTCAGAAGCATTACCTTTAGACTTATTACAATATTCATCATTGTATTGGTCGCAGGATTTTCCATAACCGGAATTGCTCTCTATTTTTTTCTGGGCGACTTCCTATCTGATGAAAAAGAGAATCTTCTGGGCAAAAGCGGGGCTGAGATCCAGGAATTCCTGAAAGAGTATATAAAGAGCGCTGATATGCCGATAGCGCAGCTATATTTGTCCAAAGTCCTTAATCTCTATAGCATCAATACCGGATCCATAATTTTCGTCGCCAACAACAACGGTGTTATCATCAATATGGGGCCTGATTCCAACCGCATCCCCACTTTGATCACCGACCACCTGAAAGGTGCGGAAGGAATACTGAGGTTCCCTGATCCCAAGCAGTACAATGATGTTGTGCAGGGACGCGAATTCAAAGATATCGGGGACTTTTACGGTTTGTACAAGGATACCGGATATGCATGGATTACTGTGGGAATACCTTTCAGATACAATAACGGGAATTCCGAAGAGGTGCTCGGGGGCATATATCTGAGTGCGCCTGTCCCCGGAATAGAAATGGCGCGCAAGAAGGTCTTCAGTTTTTATATGATGTCGACAGGATTATCGATAGCCATGTCAATATTTATCGCATATTTATTTTCACTTGGTATCACCAGGCCCTTGAAGCAGATTCGGAATGCTGCGAAGGTGATCGGAAGCGGTGATTTTCAGAAGAGGTTGAACATACATTCCAAAGATGAGGTCGGAGACCTTGCAAGGACGTTCGATAATATGGTTTCGGCTCTTCAAAACCTTGAAGAGATGCGCAGGGGATTCATTGCAAATGTATCACACGAGCTGAGGACGCCGATGACTTCAATAAAAGGTTTCATAGAGGGCATCCTCGACCGGACGATACCTGAAGAAAAGCATGGTTATTATCTTTCCATAGTCAACGAAGAAGCAGATAGACTGAACAGACTGGTAAACGACCTGCTGGATCTTGCGAGGATGGAATCGGGTGAACTCAAACTCGTTTATTCGGTTTTCAATATAAACGAATTGATCAGGCGCTGTATAATCAAACTTGAAGCCATGTTTATCAAAAAACAGATCAGTGTGGAAGCTATATTCGAGGAAGACGCTATCTTTGCGAACGCCGATATGGACGCTATAGAACGGGTTATCCTCAATCTTCTGCACAATGCGCTCAAATTTACCCCCGATAACGGAAAAGTAAAAATTACGACATCGAATCTGAAGAATAAAGTGACTGTAAGTATTGAAGACAACGGAACCGGCATCAGACCGGAAGAGATAAGTATGATCTGGGAACGTTTTTATAAGACAGATAAATCAAGGGGGCTGGATAAGGGCGGGACAGGTCTCGGACTGGCTATCATAAAAAACATCATCAATGAGCATAAGCAGGAGATAACAGTTAAAAGCGAGTATGGCAAAGGCAGCATATTTACATTCACAATCGATAAGGCTTGAAATATTAACAAATTTTTAATAGTTTTTTTATAATCATCACTTAATATTAGGGTAGATAATGAAGAGAGAGGTGATTATGATGGATGAAAAAAACAATGAAGTTGAAAATCAGGATTTGACACTGCCGGGTTTCTATACCGAGAAGCCTAAAAAGGAAAAAAGGCGTATCACGCTAGTCCAGGTAATCGCGATTGCCGTTATCTGCTCACTGATTGGGTCAATGGTTACATTCGGCGCTGTAAAATTATTACCTGACATATTTGAGCAAAAGACATATTTTGGCAGTTACGGTAATACCGATGGTACGGATGCTGAAAGCAACCAAGCTCCTGACGATTCAATCCTGGCGAACACGGCGGCCGAATCTGCCGCCGCAGGTACGGTTACCCGTATTGCAGAGAGAGTAATTCCTTCTGTAGTGGGAATCAAGACTTATGTGACAGTACAGGACTTTTTCTTCGGTCAGAGCCAAAGACCCGTGGAGGGTACCGGAATCATATATAGCAAAGACGGGTATATACTGACAAATAATCATGTGATTGCTGATGCCATAAGACCCAGGTCAAACAACCTGATTGAAGGCACTAAGATAGAAGTCCTGCTTCCGGGTCCGGACAGTAAACCGGTACAGCCTAAGATAATCGGAAGAGATGAAAAGACTGACCTTGCGATCCTTAAAATCGACGCGAAGGATCTGGTGGAAGCCAAGCTTGGAAATTCCGACGTACTGAGGATCGGCGAAATCGCGGTGGCGATCGGTAATCCAGGTGGAGAGACATTAATGGGCACGGTGACCGCTGGAGTGATCAGCGGACTCAACAGGGTCATAGAAACTGACGATGGAAAAGACCTGAGCCTTATTCAGACTGATGCGGCGATCAATCCCGGCAACAGTGGAGGGCCGCTGTGCAATGCGCAAGGGGAGGTCATCGGGATAAACACCATCAAGATCGTTGCTCAGGGATTTGAGGGCCTTGGATTTGCAATACCGATAAACAAGGCAAAAGAGATAGCCGACAGCCTGATACGATCAGGTTATGTAGAAGACAGACCGTTCCTGGGAATTGAAGTGGATCTGTCATTTGATGAAACGGCAGCCAAAAGGTATAAAGTGCCGGCCGGTGTTCTTGTAGACAAGGTGCTTCCGTTCACCGGAGCTTCTACCGCGGGGATCAAGGTAAATGACATCATCGTAAAAATAAATGGCGAAACAATAAAAACATACAAGGATCTGACTCAAAAGCTGTCTCCCCACAAACCCGGTGAAACCGTGGATGTAGAGGTATATAGGTACAGCGACAGCGGATATAAGACATTTAAAGTCAAATTGACCGAAGATACAGGTAATTCATAACCGAAAGAGCCGTTATCCAACGGCTCTTTTCAGTTACCTCCGGATAGTGATATGGTAATATAATCAATTGTAAACACCGCCCTCATATGATACGTTAAGTCTTGTGCATCTTTAGATACCGGAGGACTTGATGCCTTTCGATCAAAAATTAAAAATCCTGTTTGTATCAGCCGAAGTGGCGCCTTTTGCCAAAACCGGAGGATTGGCCGATGTATGCGGCTCTTTGCCGGGATATCTTGTCGCTGCCGGACACGATGCAAGGATAGTTATGCCCAAATACCGGACAATAGACTGTCAGATGGATTATATCGCCGATTTCCCTATCCATATCAATGCAAGAAAACAGACATGTATAATTAAGAAACTAACACACGGAAATGTATATTTTGTAGAAAACGAACATTATTATGAAAGATATGGGATATACGGACATCACGATGATGCGGAAAGATTTGCGTTCTTTTGCCGGGCAGCTGTAGAAATGCTGCCTTATATCGAATTCCAGCCTGATATCATACATTTGAATGACTGGCATACAGGCCCGATTAGCATGATCCTTAAAGAGCATTATGAAGATCACCCGTTTTTTAAGAATATTGCCTCGATATTCACTATCCATAATTTAAAATATCAGGGTAATTTCCACAAGGACACTTTACGGTTTTTTAATGTCGGCGATTATGTGTTTGTACCTGAAAAGGTTGAATTTTTCAATTCCTTCAGTTTTATCAAAGCCGGCATATGTTATTCGGATATTATTAATACAGTGAGTGAGACCTATGCGAAGGAGATCCTGACAAGCAACGGGGGCGAAGGCCTGGACGGGTTTCTCATCAGGAGGTCGGCTGATTTATATGGCATAACGAATGGGATAGATTATGAAGTATTCAATCCTGAAACGGATACGGACATATATAAGAATTATAATGCACAATCCCTCGATGATAAAAAGCTTAACAAATTCAGGCTTCAGAAAGATCTGGGATTACCGGAAGCCGATATTCCGATGATTGCGCTCATATCGAGACTCACGGATCAGAAAGGTCTCGAGCTTGTCCTCGATACCTTGGGTGAACTCATGAAACAGAATTTGCAGTTCGTCCTGCTCGGGACAGGTGACGAATACTATGAAAATGCTTTCAGAATGCTCCATTCCAGATATAAGGAAAAATTCGGATTATTTATCGGTTTTAATCCCGTCCTTGCTCAGAGGATATATGCAGGCTCCGACATCTTCCTCATGCCGTCGGTATTTGAACCATGCGGATTAGGGCAACTCATCAGCTTGCGCTATGGGACTATCCCGGTCGTAAGATCGACAGGCGGCCTCAAAGACACCATTAAAGATTATTCAGAAAATCCTGACCAAGGCAATGGATTTACATTTGATGAATTTTCATCTTGTGCGATGTTGGGTTCTATCATGAAGGCATTAGACATCTTTAATACACAGCCCGAAAAATGGAGTGCTTTAGTTGAGAGGTCCATCAAACAGGACTATTCATGGGGAAAATCTGTCGAAAAATATTTATGCCTTTACAAAAAAGCCATAAATAATTTGAGGGCCAATGGATAAGGAAAGTATCATCGTCAAAGTGGTGGAAATATTGGGAAGCCTTTATCCGGCGGCAAATTGCACCCTTAATTATGCCGATCCTTTTCAATTGCTCGTATCGACACATCTTGCCGCGCAATGCACTGATAAGAAAGTGAATGTGGTTACGGCAGAACTCTTTAATAAATATAGGAACGCTCGGGATTTTGCAAATGCCGATGTTGCCGATTTAGAGCTGATGATCAGAACACTTGGGCTTTACAGGACAAAGGCAAGAAACATTAACGCCATGGCAAAGATGATTGTTGAAAAGTACAATAACAAGGTTCCGGAAGATATGGACGAATTACTTAAACTGCCGGGAGTCGGGCGCAAAACGGCCAACCTCGTATTGGGTGATGCTTTCGGTATTCCCGGGATTGTAATCGATACGCATGCCAATAGACTCGCGAACAGGATCGGACTTGTCAATATTACGGACCCGCATAAAATAGAGTTAAAGCTGATGGAGATAACACCTGAAAAAGATTGGGTAAGATTAGGGCACTTATTTGTATATCATGGAAGGGAGGTATGCAAGGCAAGGAATCCGAGGTGTTATAAATGCAAGATTATGGATCTGTGCAGTTTTGCCGGCGGCAATTCTTGAATTCTCTTTATAGATAATAAAGCTATCCAGAATGCCCTGTACTTTTTGTAAATTTGCTGAATCCCATTGTTTTGATTTTGAGAAAAAACTGAGTCTGAAAATATAGTTGTCGCTCTCAATAAAATATTCCTTTCCCATATATGGTCCTGCTCCATGCCCTTCGGCTTCATATTCCCAGACTACGCCTTCATTGCCGCCGATGTTGAGCTTTAATTGTTCAAAGGTTTTGAACTCGATTTCGGATAATTCGAGGGATTTTTCCAGAAAAGCTTCAAGCTTTTCCGGGATATCCCACACTTGTATGAAACCATTCATCTTTGTAGTATTATCTTTAAAATCCACGTGGTACACTATTTCACTGCTGAGGTATTTCTGTTCCGAAAAAGCAATAGAAGCTGGATGTTCCAGAGAAAAACCGAAATTTTCTGACTCAAAGACAAAATAAATGAATTCATCGCTTACCCTGACCGATGTTTTTGCTTTAGAGAATATCGTAGCGGCAAGCATGACAGCCCATATTACAAGCAGCACCAGTAGTATCAGCAGCTTTCTTCTGAATCCGGTTATAATATAAATCCTTAACATATAATATTAATATGCGTTGGATCCTCTAATAAGACATTTTTTCGGACAGTCTCAAAATCAGGAAAACCAGAATAAAATAATATGGTAAAACCATAAATCAAAGGCTTTTGTATGATGAGCCGGTCGGGAGGAGAACAGACCGATGAAGATATATATCGTAAAGATGCCGAGGTATCTAAGCGCGTTCATTAAAAAAGTGATGAAGATACAGTAAATAAAAAAAAGCGTTAAAACGCTTTTTTTTAGATATTTATATAGCCTTCTTAACTTTGTTAGATCTTAAGCAACGCGTACATACGTTGATTTTCTTGTTTGCACCGTTAAGGATGACTTTGATCCTTTTTACGTTCGGCTTCCATGTCCTGCTTGTTCGTATCACAGAATGGCTTACATTGTTGCCGAAACTTGTTTCTTTGCTGCAGATATCGCATTTGGCCACTTTGAGCGCCTCCTTTTTCTCAAAACATAAACAGCTATCATAATAACATATAAGAATTCAGAAACGCAAGATGCACTTGTGTTTTTATATGCCGGTAATATAATAATTAAGGTAAATAACAACAAACAGTGTCTGTCACACCGGGGACATGGAGGTTAAAATGCAGAACAAGGACGCCGACGCCCTTAAAAAGGATATCGGCATGATCAAAGGGGTAGGCGAAGCCAGAAAAAGACTCTTTTCAAACATGGGCATCCAAACCATAGGTGATTTGCTATTTCATTTTCCAAGAGACTACGAAGACAGACGCAGGATGAAGAAGATAATAAATGCTGTCGACGGGGAGTATCTCCTCGTGGAAGCGGTGTTGTGTTCCCAGGTTTCAGTCAGGTTCGCAAGAAAAGGGCTTGATATAGAAAAAGCATATATTCAGGATGAGACCGGCAAGGCAGCGGTAATATGGTTCAATCAGCCTTATCTCAAAAATATCATCAGGACAGGCGAGAGATACGTTTTTTACGGGAGGGCGTTAGTCAGGCCTGGCGTCATAGAATTATCAAGTCCCGAGTATATCAGACCGGGATCGTCCGCACAGGCCAGGTCCACCGGAATATTACCGATATATCCGTCAACTGCAGGGCTTACGCAGAATATATTCAGAGGTGTTATCGCAAACGCTCTCAGAATGCCGGGTACTTACATGACCGATCCCATACCGGCAATGGTCAGGTATAAATATGCCTTACGAGATAAGAGTTCTGCAATAAAAGGTATACATTTCCCTATAAGCGATCAGGACTTGAAAATATCGAGAAAAAGGCTGGTTTTTGAAGAACTCTACCTTCAACAGCTTGTATCTCTTAAAGTCAGGCAAACTGTCGAAACCCGTAAAAAAACATATATCAGCAGGTATTGCGAGCAGGTCCACGAGTTCGCCAAATCATTGCCGTTTTTATTGACGGAGGGCCAAAAAAAGACATTTATAGAAATCGAAAGGGATATGGAAAGCGAGAAACCTATGAACCGGTTATTGCAAGGCGATGTCGGCAGCGGAAAAACGATAGTTTGTCTGCTTGCGATGCTGAAGGCCTTTTTTTCCGGATACCAGAGTGTGATGATGGCCCCTACCGAGATTCTTGCCATGCAGCATTATAATACGATAAAACGGCTCGTCAAAGGTACGGGGATTGGCGTGGCCGTGTTAAAATGCGGAATATCGGGCCCGTCAAGGGACGAGACTTTAAAGGGTATTGAAAACGGTGATATCGGTATAATCATAGGCACCCATTCGTTGCTTAACGAAGAAGTCAGGTTCAAAAACCTTGCTCTTGTTATAACTGATGAGCAGCATAGGTTCGGAGTGAGGCAAAGGACGCTTCTGACCATGAAAGCGGCGAGTCCGGATATTCTTGCCATTTCCGCGACGCCGATCCCAAGGACGCTGGCAATGGCCGTATATGGCGACCTTGACGTATCTGTCATCGGCACGATGCCTCAGGGAAGGAAGCCGGTCAAAACATTTGTGGTCACCGAGGAGATGCGGAGCCGCACGAACGATTTCATCAGAAGGACAGTTGCATCAGGCAGGCAGGTATACATTGTATGTCCTTTTGTAGATAATTCGTCAGGTGATGATATCCAGTCTGTAATCGAAATGGAAAGCAAAATAAGGGAAAAGGATTTTCCCGATTTAAAAGTCGGACTTCTTCACGGAAGGCTGAAAAGCAACGAAAAATCAAGAGTTTTAGATGATTTTGCAAAAGGCAGGGTCTCGATACTTGTATGCACTTCCATTATCGAAGTCGGTATGGATATGCCGAATGCAGGCCTGATTGTCGTTGAAAATGCTGAAAGATACGGCCTTGCCCAGCTTCATCAGCTTCGCGGAAGGGTCGGGCGGTCAGATCAGCAATCATATTGTATTCTATATAATCAAGGGACATCTGAGTTATCTGCAAAAAGAATGGATGTTATGCAGAAGAATAACGATGGGTTTTCTATTGCCGAAAAGGATCTTGAACTAAGAGGCCCGGGAGATTTCTTCGGGACAAGGCAGCATGGCATTCCTGATTTCAAAATAGCTAACCTCTATAAGGATATGGATATCCTGAAGCAAGCCAGGGAGGCGGCGCAAATGACCCTTGAGAACGAAAAGAATATTGATAAGCAAGAGTCGGAAATATTATGGAGCATAATAAAAGAGATATATGAGGAAGGAATGGTACCTGCTTAATTGAGGGTGATATCGGGGACTGCAAAAGGAATGAGATTGAAATCTGAAAAGGGGATGACAACACGTCCGACTTCAGATATGGTAAAAGAGGGATTATTCAACATCATTGCGCAATATGTGCCGGGTGCGCAGGTTCTGGATCTGTTTGCGGGGACGGGGAGCCTCGGTATAGAGGCTTTGAGCAGGGGCGCGGATTTCTGCCTGTTTGTCGATAAAATGGAATCATGTTGCAGGCTGATATCACAAAATCTGGATTTAACAAGACTTTCCGATAAGGCGAGTATTGAGAATTCGGACGTCTTTCACGCCATTGAAAGGCTTGGATACGGCGGTAACAAGTTTGACATCATTCTGCTTGACCCGCCTTATAATAAAAATATTGTAGGCCCAACTTTAAATTATATCTCAAAAAATGGTATAATAAAATCCGGCGGACTTGTCATAGCCGAAAGAAGCAAGAAAGACCCGGTCATACGAAATAGTGGTTCACTTGTCATATTCAGGGAAAGACGATATGGAGATACGTCGCTTGATATTTATTTAAAACAAAATTGATTCGAAAGGTTGTGAATTATTGAGGACCTGCATTTACCCTGGAAGCTTTGATCCAATAACAAATGGTCATCTTGATATAATAAACAGGGCAGTAAGGATATTTGACAAACTCATTGTCGCTGTCGGCAACAATGAAAATAAGAAACCGCTTTTTACAGTGGAAGAAAGGGTTGCATTCATACGCCAGGCGGTAAATGATTCAAAAAATATCGCAGTGGAGTCATTTAGCGGGCTGCTTGTGGATTTTGCAAGAAAGAGGGATGCCATAGCCATTATCAAAGGTTTGAGGGCTTTGACGGATTTTGAATTTGAATTTCAATATGCATTATTAAATAAGGATCTTGATGCAGATATAGAGACTGTCTTCATGATGACGAACATCAAATATTCTTATCTCAGTTCAAGTATTGTAAAGGAAATTGCGATAAATAACGGCAGTATTAACGAGCTGGTTCCGGAATGCATCATGGAAGACATACTAAAAAAGATAAGAAGGAACGGAGGTTAGCATGGAAATACTATCCATATTGGAGACTCTTGAAGAGATTGTTGAAAAAAGCATGAGGATCCCTATTACGGGTAAATGCCTCTTAGACAGGGAAGAGATACTTGAGATAATCAAAGAGATAAGATTGCATTTGCCCGATGATATAAAACAAGCCAGATGGGTAAGGGATGAACGTCAGAAGATCCTTCACGAGGCTCAGAAGGAAGCCAATAACATGATCAAAGAAGCAGAGAACAGGATAGCCCAATTGGTGGACGAGCATGAGATTGCGCAGAAGGCGTACGCGCAGGCAAACGAGATAGTTGCGGGCGCTCAGAAGAAAGCCCGTGAGATAAGGCTGGGCACGAAAGAATATGCTGAAAGCCTGTTGAATAAAGTAGAAGAAATACTGAAGGATACAATCGACGTAGTCCAAATGAACAGACACGAATTAAAATAGATTCAGGCTTTGTGACGCAGCCCTGCTGCAATTTCTGCAAATAAACCGAATATGACAAATATGGACGCCATGGCCGTTGAAGAGAGGAAGTAATGCACATGGTTGATCCCATTGAATGAACCAATATTCAAAAATGCATCGGCGGTTTTATCAAGGATCCATGAAGAGCAGAGCATAAATAATATGGTCGTATAAACGCATGCGATGATGCCATGTAGAAGTTTGCCCCTCAAATATTTTCTCATACTTATACCTGTTCCTGCAATAATGCCAAGAACCTGCGAATGGACGGACAGCCCTCCCCAGCCCGCAATCAGTCCTGTAGCGGCGACCTTTACCCCTATATCCGCCCCTGAAGAGGAGACCATACTGATACCGGTTGTTATTTCAAAAAAACCTCCCGCTATTCCTTCAAAAATCTGGCGCGGGACAGGCAGACCAAAGATTTCTGTTATGGTGGCAAATAACACTGCGATAAGACGGATAGCGCCACATTCAGTCAATAACCGCACTATCACGGAAAACAATACTATATAACCGCCTATGGCGAATATGGTTTGCAGAGAAGAACCGACAGATTGCCCTAATAATGCAGGGATATTCTTTTCTTGTACCGGGTATTTACCGAATGATATGACAGATCTTTTTTTTGAAGGAGTTTTTTGAGCGCCTGACCAGAAACGGAGAAGCAATCCAACTGTCAAGCCTGCCAATATATGGCAGGCCAGTAGGACCAACCCTATGCGCGGCATGTTGTATATGCCTGCGCCTACCGCTCCTGCAAGAAAAACAGGCCCTGAATTATTTGAGAAGGCAATCAGCCTGTCTGCTTCATCTTTGTCAAGGATCCCCGATCTGCGCATATCGGAAGCAACTATCGCGCCTGACGGATAGCCGCTGACTGTGCCCAGCAGGAGTGCGAATGATCCGGCGCCCGGGACTCTGAATAACGGTCTCATTACCGGTTCGAGCAAGGCCCCGGCTTTTTTGAAAAATCCTGATGTGTTCAAAATATTGGCGGCAACCAAGAAGGGAAACAGAGATGGAAATACAATACCGAACCAGAGATCCAGTCCATTCCGGGCAGCCTTAAGCGTTTCCGACGGAAAAACCATCAGCCCTGATATGAATAGCAAACAGCCCACAGCAAATGATAAAATTAATGGCATGTAACCATTTTATTCAGACTTCGACCGTCCAATTCATTGTATCCTCGATAATGCCGCTCTGAATACCGGTTATCGAATCATAGAGTTTGGAAGAGAGAGGACCTATAAGTCCTTTGTTGATCAGTATTTTATTTCCTTCCATATTTAACTCGCCGATAGGTGAGATGACCGCAGCGGTCCCAGTACCGAACGCCTCTTCAAGTGTCCCATCGGTATAGGCCTTGTAGATCTCTTCTATTGATATGGGTCTTTCCGTGACTTCCATACCCCATTTTTTCAGCAGCTGAATGACGGAGTCACGGGTTATCCCCGGCAGTATGCTTCCGTTCAGGGCAGGAGTAACAACCGTCCCGTTGATTTTGAAGAAGACATTCATGGACCCGACTTCTTCGATGTATTTTCTCTCGATACCATCGAGCCATAACACCTGAATGTACCCTTTTTCCTTTGCCTCGGCCTGTGATTTAAGACTGGACGCATAATTGCCCATTGTTTTGGAAAAACCGGTGCCGCCCTTAACTGCCCGGACATATTTGCTTTCCACGTATATTTTTACAGGACTCAATCCGCCGGGATAGTATGCTCCCACCGGTGAAAGGATGATAAGGTACTTGTAGGTCTTCGATGGACGGACGCCGAGATAAGGGTCGGTGGCGAAAATGAATGGACGGATATACAGAGAAGTCCCTTCAGCCGAAGGTATCCAGTCGCTGTCCACTTTTACAAGGGTCTTGACGGCTTCAATGCCGAAATCCGTGTCGATTGGCGGAATGCACATGCGTTCGTTCGAGGAGTTGATCCTTTCCATGTTTTTATTCGGTCGGAACAATAGTATCTTTCCGCCTTTTGCTTTGTATGCCTTGAGCCCTTCAAAAATACCCTGTCCATAATGGAGAGCCATGGTGGAAGGATCAAGCGAAAGCGGCGCGTAAGGTACGATGACAGGGTCATGCCATCCTTTCCCTTCAGTATAATCCATTGAAAACATATGATCGGTGAAATACTGGCCGAACCCTAAATTCCGGGGATCCGGCTTAGCCTTCGGATTTTGTGTCCTTGTTATCTTAATATCTATGCTCATATGAATTTACCCCCTTGTACCATCAGACATATACTTAACTATTTATTATGATACTTTTTCCCCGATAAATCCAGCATTTTCGGCATAAAATTTGGAATCCTTATCATTGTATGGTTGTCCGTATTCTGGTATAATCTTTGCATTATATGGAAGGAGCCTTCAATTGAGCGTACTAAAGAACCTGGTGCCTGATCTGGTGATCGGGAGTATAGGTGATATTGATTTTGACAGGTTGAGAAAAAAGGGTATCAAAGGACTGATTTTAGATATCGATAATACGCTGGTGTCAGCCAGCTCCAGAAATCCCGACGTAAAAGCCTCCGACTGGATCAAGAATGCCCTGCAAAAAGGCTTCAAGCTGTGTATCGTGTCAAATGCATTTAAGAAACGCGTGACCAGCATTGCGAACGCACTCGGGGTCGATTTTATATACAGGGCTTCCAAACCCAGAAGAAGATCGTTTTTAAAAGCAAAAAGCATCATGGGATTGAAGACTGCAGACATCGCGGTAATCGGCGATCAGATATTCACTGATGTCTTCGGCGGCAATAGGGCAGGGATGTATACGATACTTGTAAATCCAATAGGGCCAAAAGAAATTTTCATTATAAAGCCGAGAAGGATGCTCGAAAATATAATACTCTCACGGATCGGCATCCGCAGGGGTTACGATAATGAAACTTGAGGATTTTATCAAGGGCACGGCAAAACTTGCAGGATTGATAGGAAATCCTGTCGGGCATACTTTTTCTCCGTATATTTTTAACACATTATCACAAATTTTTGGATGCAATCTCGCATATATGCCATTCGGGATAGATAACCCTCATAGTCTTGGGGTCGTGGTTACCGCTTTAAAAGAATTGAATGTCCTTGGATTCAATGTTACGATCCCATATAAGCAGCAAATAATCAGGCATATGGACCATATCGATCGGGACGCCGAAAGCATAGGGGCTGTTAATACCGTGACATTATTAAATGGCAGGTTTTACGGTACAAACACAGATGCCGCCGGTTTTTTAAAGGCCTTTCACATAGAAACAGGATGCTGCTTCGGAGGGAAGACGGTTGCCGTTCTCGGTGCCGGGGGCGCTTCAAGAGCGGTTGCACATGCAATCGCAAGTGACGGCGCCAGTAAGATCAATATTTTAAATCGCACATATGATAAGGCCTTGGAGATGGGAAAACTGATAAACAGCCAATATGGAGTTATCGCCGAGGCATATGAATTATCTTCGGATATTGCTCCCGGAATAATCAGCGCAGGTGATATTATTATAAACACCACCTCTCTCGGAATGCACGGCCACGAGGATATGAACCCTCTTCCTGATGGCGTCGCACTCAGGAAAGACATGGTCGTGTACGATATCATTTACAGGCCCTTAAAGACCGCATTGCTGAAGGAGGCGGAAGCAGCCGGATGCATAACGGCAAGCGGTCTTGGAATGCTTGTCTATCAGGCTGCGGCAGCCTTTGCGTTGTGGACGGGCATAACTAATATAAGCGATGAGATTATCAGCGGATTAATCAGCGCCTTGATCGAAAAAATGGGGAGGTCCTGAAATGCTTTGGGAATCAATACTGATAATAATACTCGGACTTGCGGCAGGATGTTTTTCAGATTACATATCTTTCGTTCTTGCTCCTGTTGAGTCCTCCTCTGAAACTGAATCGCGGAAATATTCGATCAATAGTCTGCTTTCTATGATTGGAGTTATCAGGACTATTCTCACAACGGGTGTGCTGCTGATGCTTCTTTGGAAGTACGGGCTGTCTCCTGAATTGGTATTTGCAGGCCTTTTGTCATCGGTACTGATAATTGTCTTCTTTATAGATCTCAGGTACAGGATAATCCCCGATGAACTGGTGGTTGCCGGTATCATAACAGGTATTGCCGCTTTTGTCTTCAATATATTCAGGCCCCTTGCCTTCATCAGTGGTGAGGAATGGTGGAGCCCGTTGGTCGGGATGATAATCGGTTCGGGATTCCTGTTCATAGTGGCGCTTATTGGTTTGCTGATCTATAAAAGTGATACGGCGATGGGGATGGGCGATGTCAAGATATTTGTCCCGATCGGATTGTTACTTGGGATCAAGATGACGATCCTTGCACTTTTTATATCGATTTTTACAGGCGGCCTGATAAGCGCGTTCCTTATCCTGACGAGGATCAAGAAGAGGCAGGATGCAATACCGTTTGGGCCTTTTATCGTTACCGGGGTGATTATCGCGCTGCTGCTTGGGCAGGATATATTATTGCTTTACAATAATACTATGTGACGGAGCTACGATAATGATAAGATTCGGTCCCGCGGGTAATTCGGACAGCTTCTACGAACAAGGCAACAAATCATCCGTAGCCATGCCGCAATGGCTACGCAGGATGGGGCTAAGCGCATATGAATACCAATGCAATAAAGGTGTGAACATCAAGGAGCCGACGGCGAGGAAAATCGGTGCGGAAGCCCTGGTGAATGATATACATCTCAGTATCCACGCCCCGTACTATATTAACCTGTGTAATGAAGAAGAATCAGCGCGGGCCAAATCAATCAAATATATCATTGATTCGATGATAGCGGCTTCATGGATGGGCGCGGGAAGGGTCGTCATCCATATTGGATCATGCAGCGGGATGGACAGGAAAAAGGCGTTTCAGTATGCATCAGATTCAATAAGGATCGCAATCGCCGAAGCCAGTGAGAGAGGCTTGGATGGGATAAGCATATGTCCCGAAACGCTAGGCAAGATAAACCAGTTCGGTACGCTTGAAGAGATCGTAGAGCTGTGCAGGATAAGCGAACAACTCATTCCGACACTGGATCTCGGTCATCTTTACGCCAGGGAAAGAGGGAATTTGAATTCAGTCAGCGCTTTCGAAAATGTAATGGATATTGTGGAAAACGCCTTGGGGGCGTCCCGGCTTTCGAATATCCACTGTCACTTCAGCAAGATCGAGTACACTGCCGGAGGCGAAAGGCGTCATGTCATGCTCGAGGACGAAGAGTACGGGCCGGAGTTCGAATACGCGGCGCGTGTATTTGCGAGACGGCGGATGGAACCTGTCGTCATATGCGAATCAAGGTTGAACATGGCCGAGCAGGCCTTATTGCTTAAGCAATTATATGAGAATATAGCAAATCGGGGGTATGCCATATGAAACGTGTCGTATGTTTTAACGGACCTAACCTGAACCTTCTTGGTTCCAGGGAAAGCGAAATCTATGGGGTTGTCACTCTGTCAGAGATCGAAGAAGAGATGCGGCGTGAGGCATCGGTACTGGGTATGGGGCTTGATTTCATGCAGTGTAACAGCGAAGGCGGCATCATAGACGCCATCCATGCTTCAAAAGCTACTGCAGATGCGATCATTATAAATCCCGGTGCTTATACACATTACAGTTATGCGATACGCGATGCGATAAAAGGAGTGGGATTACCGGCGATCGAGGTCCATCTTTCAAATATTCACGACCGCGAGGATTTCAGGAACTTATCAGTGATAGCGCCGGTATGCCGGGGACAGATCATAGGTCTCGGGGCTTACGGGTATATTCTGGCTGTTTATGCGGCTGCAAAACTTATAAAATAATGACAGAGATGACAGTGGTTACAAGGGAGATATTTGAACGCCGAATCGGCCAGATCCGCAAGAAGATTAGAGCAAAGCATATTGATGCCGTTCTTATTACAAAATTAAAGAATATTACTTATCTCTCCGGTTTTACAGGCACATATGCCAATCTGCTGATATCGCAAAACGATTGCTGTCTGGTTACTGATTTTCGGTATATTGCCCAGGCTTCCATGCAAGCGCCTTCGTGCAAAATAGTTGAATTCCGCGGTAATTTACTCAAAAAGCTCTACCGGATTCTAAAATCCGACGGACTGAAAAGAGTCGGCCTCGAGTGTGAATGGATATCATACGAATACTATATGAATTGCAAGGACACTTTCAAAGACATTGAGATCGTTACCGTAAAAGACATAGTCGAGAGCCTGCGCCTCATCAAGGACGAACATGAGATGCGGAATATCAAAAGGGCGGCGGAACTTGCAGATAAGGCATTATCTTATATATTGCAATATATCAGGCCCGGTATGAGCGAATATGAGATTGCAGCTGAACTTGAGTACAATATCAGAAAAAACGGCGGTTCAGGCGTTTCATTTGATGTGATCGCCGCTTCGGGAGAAAGAGCCGCGCATCCTCATGGTATTGCTTCTTCGAAAAGGCTGAAGACCGGCGAACCTTTGATCCTTGATTTCGGAGCTGTTTTCAATGGATATTGCTCTGATATCACCCGGACCGTATTCATCGGAAAACCTGATGATGAAATGCTTAGGATATATGGAATCGTACTTGATGCGCAAGCAAAAGGGCTTGAATGGGCAGTTGCGGGAAAGAGCGGAAAGGAGATCGATTCCATCGTACGCAAAGTTATTACTGACGCAGGCTACGGCAGTTATTTCGGCCATGGCACAGGCCATGGCGTAGGGCTTGAAGTACATGAAAATCCAAGGCTTTCGAGGTCAGGCGGATTACGTATGAAGGACGGTATGGTGGTCACTGTCGAGCCCGGCATTTATTTGAATAACAAAGGCGGCGTAAGGATAGAAGACATGATTGCGATCAACGGGGATCAGCCGGTTGTTCTGACAAGTTCTACGAAGGCATTGACCATACTTTGAATATTATGTAAAATTATATAATTGATTTGTGGAGGTATTTTAATGATATCTGCAGGTGATTTCAGGAACGGAGCGACATTTGAACTGGACAGCCAGATATTTCAGGTCGTTGAATTTCAGCACGTCAAACCGGGCAAAGGCGCAGCTTTTGTCAGGACAAAACTAAAGAATATCATAACGGGCGCTACGGTTGAAAGGACATTCAATCCTGCTGATAAGATGCCCAAGGCGCATATAGAAAGAAAAGACATGCAATATCTCTATAACGACGGCGACCTTTATTATTTCATGGACACCGAAACATACGAACAAATAGCCCTGGGAAAGGATAAATTAGGCGATTCCCTGAAGTTCGTCAAAGAGAATATATCGGTCAAGATCCTTTCGCATAAAGAGAATGTCTTCGGTATCGAGCCACCCACGTTCGTGGAGTTGGAAATTACCGCGACAGAGCCTGGTTTTAAAGGCGACACGGCGACAAATACCACCAAACCAGCCACGGTTGAAACCGGAGTGGTGATAAAAGTCCCGCTCTTTGTCAATCAGGGGGATGTTATTAAGATCGATACCAGGACAGGCGAATATATCGAAAGAGTTTGATTATTAAAATATAAACAGGGCAGTCTTTTCGGGACTGCTCTTTTTTTTGTCATAAAACATGTCCAGCTAAAATATCTATATACTGCCGGGTTATGGTAAACATAAATCCACGGCAGGGGGTCACGGTTTTGGAAAGCAGTTACAGAGCCAATCGTATGTATGAGGATGTTATTCAGTATTTTCCGGCCGGTTTAAGATTCAAGTTGGACAAGGCGGAACCGGCGTTTATCCGGGAAATTGAAGAAATTCGGCTCAGAGCAGGGAAACCGCTGATGCTCACCGCAAAAAACGAAGAATGGTTCATCGTGAGTTCTGACAGGATCACAATCAATTGTGACAATCCTTATCTGGTCACTCAAGACGATATCGCCAAGACACTCGAGATTATGAGCGACAATTCAATATACGCTTACCAGGATGACATCAGAAACGGGTTCATCACGCTCAAGGGAGGGCATCGGGTAGGTATCTCGGGCAAAGTGGTCATGGAAGGCATGGCAATCAAGAACATAAAAGAGGTTTCAAGCCTGAACATCCGGATAGCCAAGCAATTGACGGGATGCTCCGACAATGTCATGCATTATATATTTCCGGATACTGATAATTACAAGGAGCCGCTGAATACATTAATCGTGTCCCCTCCGGGATGCGGCAAGACGACGATGATAAGGGATATCGCTAGAAACCTGAGCAACGGAATGAAGGGCACATCTCTAAAAGGTTGCAAAGTAGGTATAGTCGACGAACGTTCCGAGATAGCCGCGTCTTACAAAGGTGTCCCGCAATTCGACGTAGGATGCCGGACCGATGTTCTGGACGGATGCCCGAAAATCTTAGGGCTAAATATGATGATAAGAGCAATGTCACCGAGGGTCGTGATAATGGACGAAATAGGCGGCCCAGGAGACAGAGACGCCCTTTTGAATGTAATAAACGCAGGAGTGAAGATCATTGCGACCGCACATGGATACAACGTCACTGAATTGCAGAGCAGGAATGAGGTGGTGGACCTTATGCAAAAGAAGGTGTTCCAGGTATGTATCGTGCTGAGTGCGGTAAATGGACCGGGAACGATTGAAGAAGTGATGGATTGTATTAATATTAAACCGTTATTTGTGAGGCGGGAACAATGACAGGTCTTATTTTTAAAATAATCGGAGGAGTGATAATAATATTGGCGTCGACAATGGCGGGGGCAGTAGTTGCGCACGGGTATTCGGCAAGGGTGGAACAACTCCGGGCATTGCAATGCTGCTTCAGGATATTTGAAAATGAAGTGGT
>CAYWGM010000010.1:0-29390 GCA_964457875.1 uncultured Eubacteriales bacterium
GCGATTTACGGACACGGACAGTGATTCATATTGTGCCCTGCTTTGTTTTATGATAG
This sequence comes from uncultured Eubacteriales bacterium, assembly GCA_964457875.1. Classification (GTDB taxonomy): domain Bacteria; phylum Bacillota; class Clostridia; order Acetivibrionales; family CAYWGM01; genus CAYWGM01. Next base: position 57 of record CAYWGM010000010.1, read on the forward strand.
AATAACACATTAGAAAAAGTGAATTATGTATTATTATACATTTTCCTTGCTCTGCGCGTTGGTGCAGGGCCGTTTAGTCCGAGGGGAGGTGAAATTCTTGGTTAACAGTTATGAAACCGTTTTCATCATCAATACGCAGTTAGATGATGATAATATCAAACAGTTGGTCGATAAGTTCAAAAATCTTCTTGAAACATCAGCAAAGCTTGAGAATATCGATGAATGGGGAAAAAGGAAGCTGGCATACCCGATCAATGATCAGACGGAAGGTTATTATGTCCTCGCGGATTTTTCCGCAGAATCGACATTTCCTCAGGAGCTCGAGAGGATTTACAAAATCAGCGACGGTATTTTAAAGTATCTAATAATTAAGAAGGATAATTAAGGTAAAACTATGAATAAGGTTATCTTAATGGGAAGGCTTACAAAGGATCCCGAATTGCGGTATACTTCCGTGAACAATACTCCGGTGTGCAGTTTTACACTGGCGATAGACCGCAGGTTTTCCAAACAAGGCGAAGAGAGACAGGCCGACTTTGTTCCTGTTGTTGTGTGGAGCAAGCTTGCGGAGTTTTGCGGCAAGTATTTTCAAAAAGGCAGACAGGTGGCTGTCGTCGGCAGGATCCAGACCAGAACATGGGATGATAATGAGGGGCGTAAGCATTATGTGACCGAGGTCATTGCGGAAGAGGCCTACTTTGCTGATGCAAGAAAAGAAGGCGCCGCAGGAAAGACGCAGGGCGACATGTCCGGGGAGCAGCCTGCGGCTGCCGATGGTTTTTATGAAGTAAATGACAATGACGATTTACCGTTTTAAAACGAAATTACGATTAAATTTGAATTGACGAAAGGAGAAGCAACATGCCCGGAGGAGGTAGAAGGGACAGAGGTGGAAGGGATTACGACAAGGGTGACAGCAAGAACCCGATGAAGTTCAGAAGATCAAGGAAAAAGGTCTGTGCTTTTTGTGTCGATAAAGTTGTTGATATAGATTACAAGGATATCGTCAAAATCAGAAAGTATGTTTCAGAGAGGGGCAAGATATTGCCCAGGAGGATATCGGGCAACTGTGCCAAACACCAGAGGCAGCTGACGATAGCAATAAAACGGGCAAGGCATATCGCGTTTCTTCCGTTCACATCCGATTGAATATAAGGAGGCGTGATGTTGCGCATTGGTTATTTGGGGCCTGAGGGAACCTTTTCACAACAGGCGGCTTTGGAATATTCAAAAGGATCCGGATGCAAATTCATCAGCTATGAATCAATACCTGAGATGCTGTTAGCCGTCAATAACAGGGAGTTGGATGAAGCGATTGCGCCTATAGAAAATTCTATAGAAGGTGCTGTAAACGCTACTCTTGATATCCTTTCCGATGACGTGGAATTGAAAATCAAGTACGAGTTTGTGCTGATGATAAGGCAGAATCTTATGGCCGCTAAAGGCGCGAAGCTTGAAGGCATAAAGACGGTCATATCCCATCCGCAGCCTTTGGGCCAATGTAAGCGCTTCTTGAGGCAGAAGCTGCCCGGCGTCGAATGCAGGTATTCCTTCAGCACCGCAAAAGCCGCGGAAGCTGTTGCCGCCGGAAATGGCGGCATGGCGTCCATAGGCTCCCGGATTGCTGCGGAAATTTACGGGTTGGAGATACTTGCCGAAGACATACAGGATGAATCCAACAATTTTACCAGATTTGTGGCTATATCCGGACATGATAGCCAACGTACGGGGAATGATAAGACATCCATCGTGTTTTCAGCTGAGGATAAGCCAGGCAGTCTTTACAGGATATTGGACATCTTCAATTTGTGGGACATCAATATGACAAGAATTGAATCAAGGCCTGCGAGGAACCGTCTGGGAAGATATATATTTTTTGTGGATTTCTCAGGCCACAGGGATGATACCGATATCAAAGACGCATTAACCATGATCAGACGCAAGACCTCATTTTTTAAATTCCTCGGATCATACCCGGCCTGGACGGAACAGACGGGAAATTAATCAAAGCCGCAAACCTTATGGTATAATCCGGGTGTGAGGTGATTTTTATGAAAACGCACCAGAGTGCGGAGATTGATATCGCAGGCAATCTGAGGATCGTTGAATGGCTGAAAAGCGAGTTGCTTACCGGTATAGCCGATTTCTTCAGGACGGTATCAGGAGAAGACACGGAAAATTGCGACATAAGGATACCTGCGGCAGAAACCTTATCGGATGTCATCCTGCTTGGGTATTTATTGGCAAGAAGGCTTGGAATCGGATATAATGCTGTTGAGATGAAGCTTCAGACCAAAATCAAACTGGGTATCATCGAAGGGCATCATATAGAAAAGAATTATGGGGACTTATCTGAATTATCAAAACATTTCGGGACTTGCCGGAACAGGCAGACAAGCCTTTGAAAAAAATTCGGGACGGAGGTATCATGAACAGGAATATCACCGGTTTTCGCCGTTTTTTAATTCCGCATTCCATATTGTACCTGTTTGTCATCCTCGCGCTGATTGTTGCGCTTACGGCTTTGAACTGGCATTACGCCATTCCGGGCTACATACTTCTATTAGCTCTGTTGCTTTACAATTATCTTATCAATCGTCAGGGCGCAAAGCAGATATTCGATTATGTCAAATATCTTGATTTCAGTCTTAGTTCAGCCTCGAAAAACACGTTGCAAAGTTTCCCGGTACCTATCCTTGTCATAGGATCTAAAAGATCCATCATTTGGTATAATTCCATATTTAGAGACACCTTCGGCATCGAGCGCCTGTCGGGTAAATCGATTCAGGAATTTGCCGAATCGCTGAAAATGGAAAATCTGATATCGGAAGCATCAGGTTCGGAGCATAAGAACTATACGGGTGAGTTCGTTTTTGCCGGAAGGCATTATAATATCCATGGGAATTATATAAAAAAAGACGCGAAGCCCAGGCTGAATGAGAAAATGCTCCTCTTATGCTTCCTGGACAACACTGAATTATCGGAGCTCAAACTAAAATATGATGATGAGAAAACTATAGTTGCGACGATCATGATCGATAATTATGACGACCTGATGCAAAGCATGGAGGATGCGATGCGCCCTCAGATGCTTGCCGAGATCGATAAGCGGATCGTTCAATGGTTCGCTTTTACATCAGGTATGCTGAAGAAATTTGAAAGAGACAGATATGTAATGATTTTTGAGCACCGTTTTTTAAAGCAGATGGAAGATATGAAGTTTGATATCCTTGATACCGTTAAAGAAATAACCCTCGGCAATAAGATTCCTGTGACGCTGAGCATGGGATTCGGTTTGAACGGCGGTTCGCCTGCCGTGAATTTCCAATACGCAGCGGCTTCTATAGAAATAGCGTTGGGAAGGGGCGGCGACCAGGTCGTAATAAAAAATGGTGACAGCTACAGTTTTTATGGAGGCAAAACGAGGTCCCTTGAAAAGAGAACCAAGGTCAAGGCCAGGGTAATAGCTCACGCCCTGAGAGATCTTATCGACGAATCTTCCCGCGTCATCATCATGGGCCATGAAAATTGCGACATCGACTGTCTCGGTGCGGCCTTGGGCTGTTATCGCATCGTTCGCAACAGGAACAGGGACGGATACATAATTTTAAATGAGGTCAGTCCCGCCATAGAGGGATTGATGGAAAAGATAGGGCGTGAAATAGAGTACAAGGATGTCTTCATAGATACAAACGAAGCCCTGGATCGCATTGACAACAAAACGCTCCTCATCATAGTGGATGTACACAGACTCGTTTTCACCGAATCGCCGGAAGTGATACCGCGTATAAACCGGGTCGTTGTGATAGATCATCACAGGAAGGGCACAGACTATATACAGGATGCGGTTCTGACGTACCAAGAAACATATGCCTCGTCTACATGCGAGCTTGTCACCGAAATCCTCCAGTATATCGATGATAAACCAAGGCTCAAGGCCGTAGAAGCTGAAGCGCTGTATGCGGGTATCGTCGTTGATACCAAGAATTTTACGATCAAAGCGGGGGTGAGGACGTTTGAAGCGGCATCATTCTTAAAACGGCAAGGCGTGGATATCCTGTCCGCAAGACAGCTTCTGCAGAATGATATCACGACATACAACCATATATCCGCTGTTGTGAAAAACGCAGATATTATTGAAGGTAATATCGCGATTTCCATTTGTCCGTCCAACATCAGGAACGGATCCTTAATAGCGGCAAAGGCGGCCGACGAGATTTTGAGCCTCCAGAACATCGCCGCGGCATTCGTCCTTTGCGAGGTAAACGGCGAGGTCAATATCAGCGGCCGTTCGCTTGGCGAGATAAATGTACAGGTCATACTCGAAAAACTCGGCGGCGGCGGGCATCTTACGGTTGCGGGCACTCAGATTCAGGGTGTGACGATGGAGGATGCCTTGTCCATGCTAAAATATGCTATAATTGATTATGTGCGGAGTATCAAAAAGGAATAGCAAAATATTATGAAGGTAATTTTAAAAAGCGATATAAAAGCTCTTGGTAAAAAGGAATCCATGGTCAACGTCAATGACGGTTACGCCAGGAATTACCTGATACCCAGAGGTCTGGCCGTCGAAGCCAATCAATCCAATATGAGCCTGATGAAAAGCAAGGCCGACGCCGAATCCAACAGGAAGGACAAAGAGATCGAGCATGCCAAAAAGCTCGCTTCCGTCCTTCGGGATTCAGTTGTCGAAATCAGGATGAAAGCTGGCGAAAAAGGCAGGTTGTTCGGGTCGATAACCACCAGGGATATAGCCGATTCAATCCTGCGGAGCCATAATATCGTGCTGGATAAACGCAAAATCATATTGGACGAGGCTATAAAAACCATCGGCGAATATAGGATCAGCATCAGATTGTATACTGATATCGAAGCTTCATGCATAATTAAGGTTATCGGCGAATAATAGGACGGTTTTTCATGGACTTGAATTTATCTGGAAGATTGCCTCCACATAACCTTGAGGCCGAGCAATCGGTTCTTGGATCCATGCTGCTTGACAGGGATGCCATACCGGCTGCTGCCGAGTTTCTCCGGCCTGACGATTTCTACGGAAATAACAATAGTGAAATATATGAAGCGATTATAGATTTATTTGATAAAGGACAGCCTGCCGATCTTGTCACTGTCACCGAGCAGCTTCGTCAGAAGGGGCGGCTTGATAATGCAGGCGGGATCGAATATATCGCAAGGATAGCGTCGGCTGTGCCTACTACTGCAAACATCAGGCATTATGCGCACATCGTAGAAGAGAAATCCATCCTCCGAAAAATGATAAGAGCCGCATCCGATGTCGTATCACTCGGCTATGAAAGCGGCGAAGATGCGTCGTACATACTTGACAAGGCGCAGCAGGGCATATTTGACGTCCTGCAGAGGCGCGATGTCAAAGGCGTCACTCATATAAAGGATGTTCTTGTCGACGCCTTCGGCAGGCTTGAGGAATTATACAATAATAAGGAAGCCTTTACCGGTATTCCTTCAGGCTTTATAGACCTCGATTACAAGACTTCGGGTTTTCAGAATTCGGACCTGATCCTCATTGCAGCGCGCCCTTCCATGGGAAAGACGTCGTTTGCATTGAATATAGCCCAGTTTGCGGCCATCCACAGACAGATACCCGTAGCGGTGTTCAGTCTGGAGATGTCGAAGGAGCAGCTGGTAAACAGGGTTCTGTGCTGCGAAGCCATGGTCGACAGCCACAGGGTCAGGACAGGCAGACTTGAAGACGATGATTGGAATAAGATTGCAAAGGTATTGGGGCCGATATCCGAAGCCCCTATTTATATCGACGACTCTCCCTCTTCTTCGATAATGGAAATCAGAGCTAAGTGCCGCAGATTGAAGCTGGAAAAAAAGATATCGCTGGTCATTATCGATTACCTCCAGTTGATGCAGGGCAGGGGAAGGTCGGAGAACAGACAGCAGGAGATTTCCGAAATAACACGTTCGCTGAAGATACTTGCAAAAGAGATCAATGTGCCGGTAATAACGCTCTCCCAGCTCAGCAGGGCGCCGGAATCACGCTCCGACCATAAACCGATGCTGAGCGACCTTAGGGAATCGGGAGCCATAGAGCAGGATGCGGATCTGGTGTTATTCCTCTATAGGGAAGACTATTATAAGAAGGACACCAATAAAAAGAATATCATCGAGGTTATTATAGCCAAACACAGGAATGGCTCCACCGGATCAGTCGAACTTGTCTGGCTCGATCAGTTCACCAAGTTCGCCAACAAGGCCCATGATTAACAATGTTTTAGATACAATATCCCGGTATGGCCTTCTGAAGGAAGGCGACAAAGTGCTGGCAGCCGTTTCAGGAGGACCTGATTCGACTTGTCTGCTACATGTGCTTCATGCGCTGTCTTCAAGGCTTCGTATTGAAATTTCGGCCGTTCATGTAAATCATCTTCTCAGGGGAGAAGAATCCGATGCAGATGAGGCTTTTGTGCGCGAATTTTGCCTGAGTATGGGCATTCGGCTATTCCCGGAAAGAAGGGATGTATCCCGGTACGCGTCAGACGCCCGTATTTCTGTTGAAGAAGCGGGAAGGGAAATCAGATACCGGATATTTGACGAGATTGCGGATGAACATGGTCTGAATAAGATAGCCGTCGCGCATAACAGGGACGACCAGGCCGAAACGGTCATCATGCACATCATCAGGGGAACCGGTCTTGATGGCCTGGCGGGTATGCCTTACAAAAGAGGAAGGGTCATAAGGCCGCTTCTTGATGTCAGGCGTGGTGAAATAGATGAATATTGCAGAAATAACGCGATCGGTACGCGCATCGACAGCTCGAATATGAAAAGGGATTATATGAGGAACAGGGTCAGGCTCGATCTTATACCTTATATCGACAGGCTTTTTGGAGTGGATATATCCGACAGGATTTCGAGCATGAGTCTGCTGCTGAATGAAGACAGGAAGTTCATTATGGATGTTGCATCGATTTTTTATGACAAAATAGCTGATGAATCCGGCGGAAAGGTATCGATTGATATAACAGGATTAACGAAGTGCCATCCTTCCATCCGAAGGCATATCCTCCGCATTGCGCTGGAAAAAGCCGCCGGAAGCCTGAAGGGAATCTTCAGCAACCATATCGAAGCCGTGCTTGCTCTCGCATTAAAAGGCAGGACGGGAACGAGCGTCAATCTGCCGGGAGGCATACGCCCGTATGTATCATATGGCGAAATAGTAATTGGGAAAATTGATTCCGAAAAGGACTTGTTTGATAAAGAAGTCGAAATTCCCGGTATGACGTACATGGATGAATTCGGCATATGGCTTGACGCGGCCGTCATCGACCTTATGCAGTCTGACGAGGCATGCATGAAATTATCCGATCTCAGCCCGCTGCAGTACCTTGATTATGACAGTATTGCCGGATACGGGCGCCCCGATGATGTTCTGCGGGTCAGGAGCAGAATGCAAGGCGACTATTTTACCCCGGTAGGATCTAAATACAGTAAGAAGCTGAAGAAGTATTTCATTGACGGAAAATTCCCGAGATTTGAACGGGATAAATTCCTGTTGATTGCAAAAGGCAATGAAATTGCATGGATCATCGGGCACAAGATAAGTGATAAATTCAAAGTAACTGAAAATACTAAAAAAGTACTAAAGCTTGAAATAATAAAAAAAGAGGAATAAGTCCATCAGGGCAATATATAATGAATTGGATGACGATATAGATGAAATCCTGGCCGACAGCGATGAAATAGCCAAGATGGTCAGGGAGGCAGGAGCTGCGATAACCAGGGATTATAAAGGCCGTGAACTGGTTGTCGTAGGTATCCTTAAAGGTGCTTTTGTTTTCCTGTCTGATCTGATAAGGGAGATAGGGATTCCCATATATGTAGATTTTATTGCTGTTTCGAGCTATGGTGATGACACCAGGACATCGGGCGTAGTGAAGATTGTCAGGGATATCGATATGAACATCAACGCAAAAGACGTACTTATAGTTGAAGACCTCGTAGATACGGGACTGACGCTCAAGTACATCAGCGAACTTTTTAAAACGAGAAATCCTGCGAGTCTACGGATCTGTACGGCGTTTGACAAGCCTTCGAGACGTAAGGCCGATCTGGATGTTGATTATTGTGGTATGATAATACCTGATAAATTCGTAGTTGGGTATGGTCTTGATTTTGCGGGGAAATATCGCAATCTGCCCTGTCTGTGCACATTAAAACCCGAGAGAGGCTTTATTGTTTTTTAAAAGTCATTATGTTAATATAGGTTATGCATTTAATATAGGATTGAACAGTATGGAGGGAGATATTTGAAATACTTTAAAGGATTGAGTTTTTATATAGTGCTTTTTGTGATAATACTGTTCATTTTGACCCTATACCAGAACAGCGACAATCCTACGGAATTGTTTTATTCGGATCTTTTAAAAGCCATTCAGAACAATAATATCGACACTATTGTGCTTGAGGGCAACAAAGCAACGGTTGATTTTATAAAAAATCCGTTTCCGAATTCGAGGACCGAGCAGTATATTGTTTCCATACCCGACGTCGGGGCGTTTATGAATGAAGTATCCGGACCTATAAAGAGCGGACAGATCAAATTCAAGACACAGCCGCCTCCCAGCGCTCCGTGGTGGGTGGCGATATTGCCCACCGTCGGTCTGATAGTGATATTCATTTTATTCTGGGTTTTCTTCCTCCAGCAGTCCCAAGGGGGAGGCGGCAACCGCGTCCTTTCCTTTGGAAAGAGCAGGGCGAAGCTCGGGGCCGAGGAAAAAAGGAAGGTTACTTTTGCAGACGTGGCAGGGGCTGATGAAGAAAAAGAAGAATTAAAAGAGATCGTCGAATTTCTGAAATTCCCGCGTAAATTCATCGAGCTTGGGGCCCGTATTCCAAAAGGCGTGCTGCTGGTGGGCCCGCCGGGTACCGGGAAGACGCTGCTGGCAAAGGCGGTTTCAGGAGAAGCCGGAGTTCCTTTTTTCAGCATCAGCGGCTCTGATTTTGTAGAAATGTTTGTCGGCGTCGGCGCATCGCGCGTTAGAGATCTTTTTGAGCAGGCGAAGAAGAATTCTCCATGCATAGTGTTCATAGATGAGATCGATGCCGTAGGAAGACACAGAGGCGCAGGACTTGGCGGAGGTCATGATGAGAGGGAGCAGACGCTGAACCAGCTGCTTGTTGAGATGGATGGATTCGGCGTCAATGAGGGCGTCATCATCCTCGCTGCTACAAACAGGCCTGACATCCTCGATCCGGCGCTGCTAAGGCCTGGAAGGTTCGATAGGCGTGTTTTTGTCGGGCTTCCTGATATAAAAGGCCGCGAAGAGATACTCAAGGTACATTCAAAAGGTAAACCGCTCGGTCCTGACGTTCAACTGGATGAGCTCGCTAAAAGCACTCCCGGATTTACAGGAGCGGATCTGGAGAACCTGCTTAACGAAGCTGCATTGCTTGCAGCCCGTAACAACAAAAAGAAAATTGAAATGGAAGAGGTCAAGGAAGCCACTTTCAAGGTGATATTAGGCCCGGAAAAAAAGAGCAAGGTCATGACTGAAAACGAAAGGCGGCTTACAGCATACCATGAAGCCGGCCATGCCATAGCGGTCAAGCTTGTTTCCACGACCGACAAGGTTGACAGGATATCCATTATACCTTCCGGTTTGTTCGGCGGATATACCGTTGCAAAACCTGAAGAGGATAAGACCTACAAGACCAGGTCGCAACTGATCGAATCCATTATCATCGCCTTGGGCGGAAGAGCCGCCGAAGACATCGTCCTCGGAGAAATCAGCACCGGCGCTTCCAATGATCTCAGACAGGCAAACACGATAGCCAGAAGCATGATTACGAAGTATGGGATGAGCGATAACCTGAGTAATCTGGTTTTCGGCGATGATCATGATGAAGTGTTCCTGGGGCGTGATTTTGCCCATATGAGGAATTACAGCGAGGAGATAGCCGCCGAAATCGACAAGGAAGTAAAAAGTATCATAGATAATGCATACAAAAAGATCATAGATATGTTAAGCGAAAATATGAGGAAGCTCAAGAAACTCGCTGAAACCCTTCTTGAAAAAGAGAAGATCGAGGGTGCGGAATTCGAAGAGCTTTTTGCGACGGCATAAAAATATCAAAATCGGGGGTAAAGAAAAGTGAGGAGATGGCTATTTACCTCAGAATCTGTAACTGAAGGGCATCCTGACAAGATTTGCGATCAGATATCGGATGCCGTGCTTGATTTTATCATCGGTCAGGATCCGAATGCGAGGGTGGCGTGTGAAACCGCTGTAACCACGGGGCTCGTACTTGTGATGGGTGAGGTGACGACCGAATGTTATGCAGACATTCCAAGGATTGCACGCGACACCATAAGAGAAATCGGCTATGATAGGGCGAAGTACGGCTTTGATTGTGATACGTGCGCCGTATTAACTTCAATTGATGAGCAATCCGGGGATATTGCCCTGGGCGTCGATAAATCCCTTGAGATGAAGTCTGATGCAGATACCGGGACAGATGCGATCATCGATACGATAGGGGCAGGCGATCAGGGGATGATGTTCGGCTTCGCATGCGACGAGACACCTGAATTAATGCCCATGCCGATAATGCTTGCGCATAAACTTGCAAAAAGGCTGAGCGTCGTCAGGAAAAGCGGATTGCTCCCATACCTCAGGCCGGACGGTAAGACTCAGGTGACCGTCGAGTATGAGGGAGACAGGCCTGTAAGGGTGGACACTGTAATAATTTCGTGTCAGCACAGCCCTGAGACCGAGCAGAAACAGATATATTCAGATGTACTTGAACACGTTGTGAAGACCGCATTACCTGATGGCTTGGCGGATGACAGAACCAGGTATCTGGTAAATCCAACGGGCAGGTTTGCAATCGGAGGACCGCAAGGCGATTCGGGTCTGACGGGCAGAAAGATAATAGCCGATACATACGGAGGCTACGCCAGGCATGGGGGCGGGGCCTTTTCGGGCAAGGATCCAACTAAAGTGGACAGGTCGGCTGCATATGCCGCAAGATATATAGCAAAGAACCTTGTCGCCGCAGGGCTCGCGCGCAAGATAGAGGTACAGGTGGCGTATGCGATAGGCGTTGCGAAACCGGTATCAATAATGGTGGAGACATATGGTACGGGTATCGTGTCTGATGACCAGATAATCAGGCTGATCCGTAATTATTTTGATTTGAGGCCTGCCGCGATTATCAGAAACCTCGACCTGAGAAAGCCTGTCTACAAGCAGACAGCGGTATATGGGCATTTTGGCAGGAATGACCTCGACGTTTCATGGGAACGCACCGATCTTGCCCAAACATTGAAAAAGGCCTTAGGGTAACAAAACAATCATGGGAAGCATAGTCTGAAGTATAATAGGATTTGTTCGCTGATGAGCGGAGGAAAATGCTTTTCATGTGGGAGACCGTTTTACTCTTCCTTGTAATGCTATTGGCCATATTCGGATTTCTTGTCCTCATATCCGGGATACTGGAGACGATTTTCAACAGAAACATCAGGCTTGCTGATTCTGTAAAGCTTAGGGTTATCGTTGCCGTCAAGGATGCCGAGGAGTTTGTCGAAGGCAGCGCAAGGTGTATCATGGGTAAATTCCGCGATGGGCTCGTGCTCCCGGATGGCGTCGTGTATTTCTATGACGCGGGATCACATGATAAGACTTCCGATATACTCGGCCGAATAAAGAATACCGTACCTTTTATCGAGGTAGTCGATCCGCGCGATATTGATAACACGCTCCACTTTCTAAACTAACTGGTAATACACTCCTTAATTTGGTATTATTGGTTGTATATGTATAATATATTAAAATATTTACGTCTTTTAATAAAGGTGGTTTATCCTGCGCACTGCGTATTTTGCGGCAAAATTATTCCGTTGGGGACAGCATCGGTTGATATTTGCCAAATCTGTGCAAACATCGGAAAATTCCATGAGGCCGGAGCCTTATTATCCAAAATATGCAGGATACGGGGGCTGCACGGTCTCGGCCCCGTATTCAGCCTCTTCAGATACGAGGGCGTTGTGAGGAAATCACTGCATCATTATAAATTCGCCAACAGGTCATCATTTTACAGGACATATGCCTCCATGATGTCACAATTGCTTTCGGAAGCTTTCAATAGAAGGTATCCTTTCGATATTATAATCCCTGTGCCATTGCATAAGAATAGAGAGCTGTCAAGGGGATACAACCAGGCTTATCTGATCGCAAAAGAATTGGGGCATCTGCTGCATATGAAGGTCAATAAAAACATCCTTGTGAGACATATCGATACAAAAAGCCAGAGCAGGCTCAACCGGTATGAAAGAGCAAACAATATTGAAAATGCATTTGCGGTCATTAATCCTTATGTTGTTAAAGAAAGGCATATCCTGCTTGTCGACGATATCATCACAACAGGCAGTACACTGGAAGAATGCGCACGTGTTTTAAATGAAGCCGGCACGGCTGACATATGCGCCATAGGGGTGGCGTCGGGGCGTGCGGGCGTCAGCTTATAGATAGGCTTCCGTTCCTATTCAGCATCCAATTGCCTATCAAAGAACTCAATTATCCTGTTTGCGTATCCGGCCTGATCGGCTGTGTAGCTGGCGGCGTGTCCTGCGCCGGATGTGATCCATGTTTCTGACGTTCCATTGGAGAGTTTCAGGTAAGAATCATACATGTCGTAATTGTCTTCAACAGGGATCGAGCTGTCGTTTTCGCTGTGTATGAACAGAACCGGCCTTGGATTGATCGTGTTGAGTATTTTATCCGGACTGACTTTTGAGGCGTCCATCCTGCAGAATACCTCTAAGGCAAAAAGAATGGTTCTGGTAAATGGAAAGGAAGGCAAGGAACTCCATCTGGACAGATGTCTGTCCATGAATGACCTGAGATCGGAAAATGGCGTGTCAACAGCCAGCGCGTAAATCTCCTTGCTCTCGGCGGCCGCAAGCATAGCGGCAGTCGCGCCGGTTGAGAACCCCAAAAGCGCGGTTTTGCCGGGATGTTCCTTATCCAGCCAGTGAATCGCGCTGATGATATCAAGTTTCTCATAGTACCCGAGTGAGACATAATCACCTTCGGATTGTCCGGAGAAGCGGAGGTCGAAAGCAAGGACGTTATGACCTGCATCCTGCAGGGATCCTATTAAGTTGTAAGTATCTTTGCCGAATTGCAGCCTGTTTAGTCCGTATCCATGAACCAATATGACATTGCCCCTATTTTGCTGTGAAGGGAAAAACCATCCTTTTAATTTATAATCAAGAGTGTCATTGCGGAACTCTATATCCTTATAACCTGAGCTTGCCGCGGGATTTGATCCGATCGGCGTCCTCGACGGGTGAATGAGGTTTATTGCGTTGAATGCAGATATTACAAGTAACAATATTATTGCTGTTATAACGATTATGAGCAAAACCGGAAATATTCTGGATGGGAGCCTTCTCTTTCTGCTTACATATACGACATTGCCAATGCGCACATTCTTCACTCCAATTGGTTAATGCTTACTTGTATTATATTTTTATTCTATTACGTTGTAAAGATAAAAAGAGCCGGCTGATCAAGTAATCCATTTTTTTACAAAAATATATGGACTTTTCCAGCAAGGCATGATATTATTATCAGGCGGTATGGGTACAATTTCCATCTATGGGGTATAAAGGCATTATGGCACTTGAAAGATACAGCAGATCGGAATTTAAAACTATCGAGGTACTCGGCAGAAGCAGTATGAGTATGGCATACCTCGCAAAAAGGGAATGCGACGGCAGGATTGTCGTAGTTAAAACAGTTGGAAAAAACAGTCCGTATGTCGATTGCTTATTCGGCGAGGCATCGGTTCTGAAGAAGACCCGTCATCCTTCGATTCCTGAATTGCTTGATATAAAAGAAGACGAAGGGGCGTACTACCTTATAATAGAGTATTTTGAAGGGACATCACTTGAAAAATATATAAGGGACAGAGGTACGGTGAGCGAGACCACTGCTGCAGATTGGGCCATTCAGATATGCGGAGTGCTGTCATATCTTCATTCTGCCAAGCCCGACCCGATAATATATTGTGACCTGAAGCCCTCCAATATACTCTTGTCAGAAGACGGCGGTATCAGACTGATAGATTTCGGCGCATCAAGGCCATGGACGGAAGAAAGGAGGCATGATACCGTATACCTCGGGACAAAAGGATTCGCGGCGCCGGAGCAGTATTGCGGAGTACCGTCCACGCCGGCGACTGATATCTATGGCCTTGGAGTCACCTTGTATTATCTGCTGACGGGGGAAAGCGCGATCCAGGCCGGACCGGTATTTATCGGAGAGCAGGGCAATATGCCATCCCCTGAAATCATGAACATCATCGGCAAGTGCACCAGAAATGTGCCCGGTGACCGTTATCAAACGGCTGCAGAAGCGGCTGCGGAAATAAAACTATTGGCCGGGAGGCGTTCGGAGCACACAACCGACGGGTACAACGCTTGCTGTGCAATCGACGCAGGTGAGGCTGAGGTTTCCGGCGGCAGGATAATAACGGTTTGGGGCAACACGGAATTTGCCTGCGAGATTGCGTATGTCGCCGCAAAATACAGTGATAAGAAAATATTGCTTGCAGACCTCGATCTCTTTTGCCCCGGTGCGGAATTCTACCTTGATGTGCCGCACAGTCCGTATGATATCAGCGATTTGAGGCCTGCAGCAGGTGATTCCGGGCTGGACTTATACACGCATGTCGTCTCAAGGGGCGACTATGATCGTTCATCGCTTGAACTATGCTGCGTCAAAAGAAGCGACCTGAAGAACCTGAGCATTTTAACATGCAGCAGCAAGCTGGAGGATTATGAGTATTATGAGGACGCTGCCGTCAAACGCTTGTGTGATGATGCTCAGAAGTTATTCGACATTTCAATAATGTCGGTCGGGAAGTTCATCTATGATTCCTTTACGGTGATATCTCTTCTCAGATCGGATATAAATATCATACCGCTGAACTCAAATTATGTTTCCATTATGGAGTACTGTGCATACATCTCATTCCTGGAAAAAAAGCAGAAGATTCCCGGCAGCAAGGCCAGATTCGTATTGTATGAATACGATGCTGCATGCCATCTTGACCCATTCAGTGTGAATGACGCCACTGACGGCAAATTTGCCGGAATTATCAGCTATAACAAGGAAAGAGTCGTATCAAGGAACAGGAAAATCTGCTTTGCCAGGAATATGGATAAAAAGACTGTCAAGGAATATATGTCCATCCTGAAGAAAGTCGGATCAAAGGTTTGTTTAAAGGAGGAATCAACTTGCCGTTAATAAGTACCCATCATCAGATGGTTATGGAAGATAACGCGACATTCTCGGGAAAGTCCGGATACAGCGAGGCGCTGCAATATTTAATCAATGAGGTTCTGAAAGAGTCTCCCCGCCTTGTCGCTGAGGTTGCAAAAGGCGTTTGCGAGCCTCGGATCCTTGAAAAGTCGCTTACCAGGATCCTTGATGCCAAAGGCCTATACTGCGGGCTTCCCCGGAGTATGATGATAAAAATGGTGCTTGATAGCCTTTTTGGTTACGGGATATTGCAGCAGTATGTGGAGGACGAGGACATTACAGATATTGACGGTACGAAGTACAATGAGTTCGCCATTAAAAAGAGCGGTAAAAGATATAGGGCGCCTGTCGATTTCGGCAATGAAAGATCTTTTGAAAACTATTGCAGGATCATCGCGATCAGAAATGAAGGCATCCTGAATGAAAACGACAGTCATTGCAGGGTGACAGATGAGAAACTGCATCTTAGGATAAACCTGTCCATCCGGCCAAGAAATCTGACCGGTCCAACAATAAGCATAAGGAAGCATCGCATGCATAGCTATACGCTGGATGAACTGACCGGATTGGACATGCTCGATCA
This sequence comes from uncultured Eubacteriales bacterium, assembly GCA_964457875.1. GTDB lineage: Bacteria > Bacillota > Clostridia > Acetivibrionales > CAYWGM01 > CAYWGM01. The sequence goes on from CAYWGM010000010.1 coordinate 15,960, forward strand.
AAAATCAGCGGCGCTTTTGAAGCAAATTGTATCGTCCGAAGCCACCGTCCTGTTCTGCGGCAAGGGAGCAGCCGGCAAGACCACGCTTCTCAGAGCCTTTATCAATGCAATGCCTGAGATGGAAAGGATCCTGATTACTGAAACGGATGCTGAGATTTTTCCGGAAAAGCCTTATTGCATCGAGCAAAAAATCAAGAAATCCAACGAGGGGGGAAGACCTGTAACATTGAGGGAATTGGTGAAAGACGGTCTGACGATGTCGCTGGATACTTATTGTGTTGGAGAAATTACGGGTGACGAGGCATGGGAATTTCTTAAGGCAGCGTTCTCAGGCCACAGGGGATTGGCCACGACCCATGCGGAAAGTGCCGCGGATAGCCTTGCAAGGCTTCTTACCCTGAGCAAGGATGCTAACATCGGTGAAAGCGAGACAACAATCAGGGAAATAATGGCGCGATGCATTGATATCATTGTTTATCTGAAGGATTTCAAAGTGACCGAGATCTTGAAGGTCAGAGGTATAGACAGAAGTGACAAGGGTCTGGGCGGTAATGGTGGATTCATTCTTGAAAAACTGTACGAACGGGAGGCAAAATAAATTGTTTATGAAACGGATATTGGAAAATATGGAAAAGACATATGTTGTCAGGTCTAATCTCTGGCGTTATTTGCCGATTCTGGACATAAGGGCATTGTTGATAAGCTCGTGTATCATATTTTCAGTATCGATGTATCCGGTCATTTCATTTACCTGTTTCTTGCCGTCGGCAATACTAATTTGCTTATTCCTGGCCTGTTTGCCCTTCATATCAATCGATGTGCTGGTATATTACAATACCGAAAAGACAGGCAGGAAAATGGCGGAGCTTATCTCGGTGCTCAATCGGTGGTATTCGGTCAGGGAGGATATATTTTACGCTTTTAAGAAAGCTGCGGAATCAGGCATAGGAGAGCCGATGGCGAGTATGTTCCATGATTTGTCGATCCGTATCAATAGCGGTATGGATCCATCCGAAGCGCTTGATCTGTTGAAGGAACGGTTCGGTCATTCCGGTTTTGCAAACCTTATTATCAATATTAAGCACAATATCAGGTGCAGGGGTGATCTGAAAAAGCTTCTGGACAATATGGAATTCCAAGCCTATAAGATATCCGAAGAGTTGACAAGACGGAAAATCTCCACTTTCCGTGACAGATTGACGACATATTTAACTATGGGCGGTGCGCTTGTAATGGGGTATGTGTCAATATGCCTCGATTCGAGGGTTTCGCACTTTTATCTTTCCACAATAAGCGGCAGGATCTTGCTCTTTCTATTCATCCTTTTATATTCCGCGGGAGTTGTTGCGGCAATGAAACTGCTTAAAAATGAACACTAACGGAGGTGTAGCCCGATTGTACATCTTGTTGATTATTTGCAGCTCAATCGGTTTTATGAGCATATTCGTCCTGACACGGGCCCTGGTTGCGAGAATGAACAGAATCAAGCTGTCCGCAAAAATTTCGAATATGAATATGCGCTCACCGATTACACTTTCAAACAAGGCAAGGGCATTGGCAGGCCTGTTTGAAGCGAACCTTGCTAAAAGCACCTTATTCGGAAGGTTTTATTGCCATTCGGTAAAAAAAGTCCGAAGAAGCGGTTGTAACGGCAAATATGACGCATTGATATACATCGTCTTCAGAGCTGTCGTCCCCGGTATATACTTCCTCATATCTTGCGCCGGCGGGTTATCCCATGCGGCCGGAGGTCTGGCCGGGTCGGTTGCCCTCTGCATGATACCGGAGATCATCATGAGCAGCAGGCACAAGAAAATGAAGAGGCTGTTTGATAAAAACGCATACAGGATATATCAGTATATATTCAACCAGACATCTTCAGGGATAAGGATCCATGAGGCGATCGGCAACTTATACGAAATAATCGATGAGGGTGCGCTCCGGGAAGCCTTGCTGAAGATGTCCGCAAAATATGAACTGACAAGGGATATAGATGCGGCAGTTGAAGAGGTCAGGGCATGCTTCAGCTTCCAGGAAGCTGAAACCTTGTGCATTGCGTTAAAACAGGGCGTGGCCACCGGTGACAACAGCAATATGATCGCAAGGCAGGAGGAGGTGATGTTTAACAAATACCTAAATCATATACAGACAGAAACGGATTTCTGCAAGACAAAGTGCCTTATCATTGTGAGTGTCTTTGTCATAATCATGGTGATAATGGTTTCAATCCCATTGTTTATGGACGTTACGGAATCTATGTCTAAAATCTTCCAGTTTTAAAAAATCATTTATAAAGGAGAAGAGTAATGAGGTATAAAATTGTCAGGTTTGCAGGTAGAATCAGGGATGCTGTAAAAAAGGGGGACGGATTCGGAATGAATGAGATCCTCGGTGTGGCAGCGGCGCTCATCATCGCCGCGTTCATCATAATCCCGCAGTTAAGGAGTTTTGCCACCAATATAATGGCGCAGTTGTCGACCTGGTGGACCGACATCGCCAAGATTATATTTCCCGCTGCCTGAGTGCATTGTCTATAAGGAGGTCATATGCCGGTAAAGGCTGTTGTTTTTGCATTAGTCATCATTATGCTGCTGTCAATCACTGTTTTATTGGTTGAGTTATTCGTGCCGCTTTCGGCTAAACTTGACATGAACATGTATTGCCGTGAGACCATCATCAAGATGGAAATAGACGGAGGCATAACGGCAGACAACACGGCCGGTCTAAGGGAGAGGCTCGAGGGCAGGGGATTTGTAAATATACAAATAAGCGGTACCGAGGGCGCGATGCAGGGGGATAACCTCATCCTGCATGTGGAAGCCGAATATTGCCACAATAGCCTTACAGGCATATTTACACGGAATTTGACGCATTACAGGATGGTATGCGAAAAATATGCAAGCGTTAGGAAGGTAATCAACTGATGAGCAAAGGTTTTCATGGCGGATTCGGCATCGCAGGAATGCTGACAGGAATATTCCTTCTGATATTCGTGATTTTTCCGGTTTCGTTATTCATTATTGAAAAAGGCATATTCATGACAAAGACATATTTCATAAGGGATGCGGTGGATATGGCTAATCTTTCTCTGTATAATGCGATGAATGCTGAGAGTTTAAGCTCTTGCGCAATCGAATTCGATGAAGCCGGAATGATGGATATTTATAAAAATATTCTGGCGCACAACCTGAAATTGGATGATGCCCTTATGCCTCTTGACGGTTCCGTTGCTGCAAGCAGAGTCACCATAAAGTCGCTGGAGGCGTACATCTCCGGATTGCCTTCCACCTGCCCTTTGGGCACCGGTTTGAGAAGACCGTCCATCCATAGTGTCGTTACCGTCCCTTTGAGGCCGTCATTTTACAGGAGCATCCTTTCGGCCATCACAGGCGCCGAATATTATGAATACACGATACATGCCGATACCGAACTGCCTGTAAACAACTGATGCGGAAGGAGGTTATCATGACAAGAAAGAAAATAATATTTTTCAGCATTGTCTTAACCATAATAATATTTGCGGTTGAGATACTGCTGATAAAAAGTATTGCGGGAGTGGAAGAAAAAAAGGCAGTGATATTAGCAAAGTCAAAAATCACAACGGGCACAGTGATCGACGCCGGAATGCTTACGGAATCGAAAATGTCTGCAGGCGCCGTCCACAGACTTTCTTTCGGCAAGACCGGTGATATCATCGGCAAAAGGGCGAAGGCTGATATCGAAGCGGGTGAAATGATCTTATCTACAAGGATAGGCCTGTTCGGCGATCTTGGAGATATAAAGGTATTGTCTCCGGGAAACAGACTCTTCTGTCTTGATTTGAAGGTCGATCAGGCAAACGGCTGGCGCCTGGTTGAAGGGCAGCTCGTGGATATTCTGTTCGTATCGGAAAGAGGATCCGGCCTTACGGAAGATGCAAAAATGGAGGCTTTCAAACCATATAAAAAGCTTTGCTCTATCAGGATAGCCGCAATTATCGATGAGCGTTTGAAAGTGATAGGTAACAGGGATGATACAGGATTACCCAAATATCTTCTGGTCGAGGTGACGCCGGATGAAGCGGAATTCCTCGCCTGTGCCAAGGGAGCCGGAAGGTTGGAGATTGCGGCGATACCATATTAGGGAGGAGGTGATATTATGACAGAAGTCAAATTCAATATAATCAGGCATCTGGGGGTCATCGGCGAAGGAACCAAAGGGTGGAAGAAAGAAGTGAACATCATCAGCTGGAATGACAGAAAGCCTAAACTGGACATACGGGATTGGGATGAATACCATGAAAAGATGGGCAGAGGAATAACCCTCGATAAAGAAGAGACACTGGAAATAAAAAGGATATTCGAGGAATTCGATCCTGACGAGTTGGATGAATAGCGTACGTATCGCTGCCATGGCGCATAGGCGCAGATTTTCCGCATATGCGGGGATTTGCGCCCAATGGTCATGGAAGTGCGCGGCTGGCAGGCATGCTATGCCTGACGGGTATTGATGAATCAGAAAAGAAGATATAATATATAGGTATGAGCGATGTCCTGCCCAAGGCGTGGGAGAGTCTGATAAATTCATCGGCGCTCGTGCCTGTAATTGTCAGATCCATAGAAAGGTACCAGGATTCGAGCTGGTCTGCGGAGCCGAGCGTACATGAGCATTTCGAAATGATCCATATTAAAAGGGGCGAGGCTTTGTTTGAGATCGACGGCGATCCTGTTCCTATCCGGCCTGATGATATCATAATCGTAAAACCGCACCGCCATCACAGGATGGTGGTAAAACCCGGAAAGGGTTGCGAGCATACCGTGTTGAGCTTCAAATTCGAGAACAGGAAAGATGGCAGGATATCAGAGGTCTCCGCCGAGAATTTCCTCAACTTTGTAAAAGGAATGGAATACGGACCATATATAAAGCTTCGTGTCAATCAAAAAAATGAAATCATCACCGTACTGAACAGAATAGCCGCGGAGCGATCGAGCAAGGAGATAGGGAGTGAATTCCTGAACCACCTTCTGGCGCTTCAGCTTTTTGTCCTTATTTCAAGGGCGTTGAAAATGGAATGGGAAAACACGATACGTGAAAAAAGCGGTAAAGCAAAAGAACTAATCAGAACCGCTGTCAATTACATAAACCTGAACTATAGCAGGGATTTGTCGCTTAAAGACATTGCAGGATTCGTTTTTCTGAGCCAGAGTTATTTTGCAAAGGCATTCAAAGATGAAATCGGGCTCAGCCCGATCAATTATCTCCTGAAAGTAAGGGTAGAAACGGCAAGGGAGCTACTTTCCCATACCGGGATGAAAATCGGTGACATCGCCATGAACGTAGGTTTTTCAAAGCAGCAGCGTTTCAATGAGATATTCAAGAAGCAGACCGGCCTGACCCCCAATGAGTATCGTAAAAAGAGCAAAATCCGTTAAAAAACCGACTGATTCCTGATAATATTCGGGAAGAATCGCATTGCCAAACGTTTTACAATATACCGTATGGAGGTGGAGAATATGGGTATGACCATGACGCAGAAGATCTTGTCGGCGCACTCGGGCGGAAAGAAACTCCAGCCGGGTGAATTGATCAATTGCAAGGTCGATATGGTGCTTGGCAATGATATCACTACGCCGGTGGCTGTGAAAGAGTTCGCGAAGATCGGAGCGGATAAGGTTTTTGACGTCGAAAAGATAGCGATAGTTCCTGATCATTTCACCCCGAACAAGGATATCAAATCGGCCGAGCAGGTCAAACTGATAAGGGATTTTGCCAGAGAAAAAGGGATAGTAAATTTCTTTGAGATCGGGCAGATGGGAGTCGAACATGCGCTGCTTCCGGAAAAAGGACTTGTCGTACCCGGCGACGCAGTAATAGGAGCCGATTCGCACACATGCACCTATGGCGCGCTCGGGGCTTTTTCAACCGGGGTCGGAAGCACGGACATGGCGGCGGCAATGGCAACCGGAGAGACGTGGTTCAAGGTCCCTGGCGCAATCAAGTTCGTCCTTGAAGGCAAACCCGGCAGATGGGTCAGCGGCAAGGACGTTATACTACACATCATAGGTATGATAGGGGTGGACGGCGCGCTGTACAAATCAATGGAGTTCACAGGCGGCGGCCTGCGCAGCCTCAGTATGGACGACAGGTTTGCGATGGCGAATATGGCTATCGAGGCAGGCGCAAAAAACGGTATTTTCGACGTTGATGAAAAGACGCTTGGATACGCGGCTGATCACAGCCAAAGGAAATGCAGCGTGTTCAAGGCCGACGAAGACGCGGAATATCTCGAAACATACATAATCAGGCTTGATGAAGTGAAGTTGACGGTATCTTTCCCGCATCTTCCGGAAAATACCCGTACCATAGACAGAGTAGGAGATGTAAAAATAGACCAGGTCGTAATAGGCTCCTGCACCAACGGGCGCATTGAGGATCTGAGGACAGCGGCCGCGATCCTCAAAGGCAGGCGGGTCGATCCGAATGTCAGGTGCATCATCATCCCGGCCACGCAGAAGATCTGGAAGCAGGCGATGAATGAAGGCCTTTTCGATATTTTCATAGATTCGGGAGCGGCGGTGAGCACCCCGACATGCGGTCCGTGCCTTGGCGGCCATATGGGTATCTTAGCTAAAGGGGAAAGGGCAGTCGCGACCACAAACAGGAATTTCGTAGGCAGAATGGGCGACCCCGGAAGCGAGGTATATCTGGCAGGGCCTGCGGTAGCCGCCGCATCGGCGATTGCCGGCAGAATAGCCTCCCCGGACGAAATGGAGGGTAAGATATGAAGAAAATCGGAAAAGTCATTAAATATGGCGACAATATAGATACCGACGTAATAATTCCCGCGCGCTACCTCAACACATCCGAGCCTGCCGAATTGGCAAGGCATTGCATGGAGGACATAGATAAGGATTTTGCGGCAAAAGTCAAAAAGGGGGATATCATTACCGGCGGGAAGAATTTCGGCTGCGGCTCGTCGCGCGAACACGCGCCTATCTCCATAAAAGCCTCGGGGATCTCATGCGTCATAGCCGAGACATTCGCCAGGATATTCTACAGGAACGCCATCAATATAGGGCTTCCCATACTCGAATGCCCTGAGGCCTCCCGTGATATATCCGACGGAGACAGGGTGGAAGTGGATTTCGACGCCGGCGTCATAATGAACCTGACAAACGGTAACAAATACCAGGCAGCGCCGTTTCCGCCATTCATGCAGGCCATCATCGCAGCCGACGGATTGATAAATTACGTAAAGGCAAAAATCAGCAAATAACATAAATACAAATTCAAGGAGGTAAGAAAGCAATATGAAGACGTATAAAATCGGTGTCATCCCCGGAGACGGGACCGGACCCGAAGTGGTTGCCGAAAGTATAAAGGCGCTTGACGCAGCTTCGTCAAAATACGGGTTTAAATTGTCATACCAGCATTTCGATTTTGGCGGAGACAGGTATTTGAAGACAGGAGTCGTACTTGATAAGGAAGATATCGCCGGATTGGACGGCAAAGATGCTCTCCTGCTCGGGGCGATCGGTCATCCCGGCGTCAAACCCGGCATCCTCGAAAAAGGGATATTGCTGAATCTGAGGTTCACGCTCGATCAGTATATAAACCTGAGACCGGTAAAACTGTATGAAGGTGTTGATACGCCTTTGAAAGCAAAAGGCCCTGCGGAGATAGACTTCGTAGTGGTAAGGGAGAATACCGAAGGCCTGTATACAGGATCGGGAGGATTCCTTAAAAAGGGTACGAAAGATGAAATAGCCATTCAGGAATCCATCAATACCAGAAAAGGCGTGGAACGTTGCCTAAGGTTCGCCTTCGAGTATACCAGGAAGCGGAATAAAAAGAAAAAGATCACGCTGTGCGGGAAGACAAATGTGCTGACGTATGCCTTCGACCTTTGGGAAAGGACCTTTTATGAAATTGCGAAGGAATACCCCGATATCCAGACCGATTACGCCCACGTAGACGCAACCTGCATGTGGATGGTGAAAAATCCTGAATTCTTTGATGTGATAGTAACCGACAATATGTTCGGCGATATCATCACCGATCTCGGCGCGGTCATCCAGGGCGGAATGGGGATAGCCGCGGGCGGCAATATAAATCCGGAAGGCGTATCGATGTTCGAACCCATAGGCGGCTCAGCCCCTAAATATACCGGAATGAACGTGATAAATCCGCTGGCTGCCATAGCCGCAGGTCAGATGATGCTTGAACAGCTGGGAGAGAGCAAGGCTGCCGCTTCCATTGAAAATGCCATCATGCGCGCAGTGAAAAACGATATGAAGAGCATGTCCGCCGGTAAAATGGGATATGGTACGAGGGAAGTCGGCGACCTTATATGCGGTTATATCGTCTGAAGTATTATTGATACTTGATTATTCTGGCAGTCAGTTTTCCTATGATCAGGACTTCTTCCTTGCCGAATATCTCTTTATCAATGATGCTGTCATCGGATTTGAGGAAGAAGGAATCACTGCCTCTTTCGGCATATTCCCTGAGTATCGCGAGGTTTTCATAAATCGCCAGAATGGTGTCGCCGGTCTTATACGGTCCGCCAATCCTGATCATCAGATAATCTTCGTTGTCAGCGTTCATTCTGGTTCTGCTCTTATCCGGATTCGCGACTATGAAATGGCCGTCGGTATCCCTGAACAAATCCGCAGGCAGCGGGAAATAGCTTGAAATGTTATAGATATTAAGAAGGTCATCAGAGTTTCTTCTGGTGACTTTTTTAATTACCGGAATGTAGACCTGCGGCGTATACATCGTGTCTTTTGACACGAGCTGAATCGAGCGCGCCATCCCTATCTGCCTCTTGATCACGCCCTTCATTTCCAGCCTGTTGAGAATGCCCTGAACGGCGCCGGGAGTCTTTTCTCCGACCATTTCCCCTATTTCCCGTACAGTAGGGGGTATGCCCCTTGATTTTATGTAAGTCTCAATAGCTGTGTACACTTTCTTTTGCTTTAATGTTAACGAGTTGAAATCTGCGGCCACTATTGTATCACCTCTGGTATAAATTTGTGCTTGCCTGAGCAAGACTTACAATAACTTGAGAATAGTTTAACAGACCTGCGATTTAATTTCAAATTAAGAATTTACATTTGTGGTAATTGTTAACATTTTTCATGAAAATTATATGGTTATGAATACATTTTGTTAATTAAGAGGATAATATTCCTCTGAAAACGGAGGTTACCTATGGATCAGAACAGTAATCAGGGCAATACCGGTGAAAGACGGACCGCTGCTGCAAATCCTGCGAGGAATGCCGTACTGCTGATACTTGGATGGATATCGGCGATAGCGTCGATAGTAATATACCCATATTTCATTTTCGGCCTCTTCGGGGTGATCATGGGGATAATAGCCACCAAAGGAGGAAGCAGGGGCGGCGTTGCGGTTATAGTTGCAAATATTGTGTTTATGGGTATCGGAATGATTTTCGGAGGAGCGATTTCAAACAATCTGGGTCATCTTTTAGGGATATGAGAGGCAATCTGATAATTATCGGCGGTGCTGAGGACAAACATGGCAAAAGCACTATTTTGAAACATGTCGTAAACGAAATCGGCGGCGCCGACGCAAGACTGGTAATTATGACAACGGCTTCGGAAAAACCCGGCATGATGGGAAACGAGTATGCTGCGGCATTTCGTCGTTTGGGAATGACAAACATTGAAATCCTGGATATAATGTCGCGCGACGAAGCAAATAATGAAGAGTATTCAAAAATGCTCAGGCAATCATCGGGCGTATACTTCACCGGCGGAGACCAACTGAGGATCACGAGCATTCTTGGCGGCACTGCCATATATAAGGCGATCCATGATTCATTCAAGTCCGGCACGGTATTCATAGGAACCAGCGCAGGCGCTTCTGCCATGAGCTCTACTATGATCGTGGATGGGAATGATAATCAACCGGCGCGCAAATGCACATTAAAAATGGCACCGGGATTGGGACTGCTTGAAGAAGCGGTAGTAGACCAGCATTTCGACCAGCGTGGCAGGATCGGCAGGCTTCTGTGCAGTGTGGCGCAGAATCCGCATATACTCGGGATCGGTATCGATGAAGACACGGCAGTCAAGGTAACGCCTGACGCGCGCTTTACAGTAATCGGCACAAACGCGGTGACGGTGGTCGACGGTACGAGTATGGCAGATTCAAATGTTTCCGAATTAAAGCCGGATGAAATACTTGCCATCACCAATATCAGGATGCATATCCTTCCGCACGGGCATGGATATGATATGAAATCGAGGAGTGTTTTGAAGAGTGATTATCCATGAAATAAAGGTATTTCCGGGCAAGAACATCTACAGCCACATGCCGGTTGTTAAAATGACGCTCGATATTGGCCGGTATGCGGAAATCCCGACTAATGTGATAAAAGGTTTCAATAATCGTCTGCTTGAGTTATTCCCCGGTCTAAAAGAGCATTCGTGCGGAACAGGCGTACCGGGAGGTTTTATTGGCAGGCTCAGCGAAGGTATCCTCATCGGACATGTACTTGAGCACCTCGCGATAGAGCTGCAGGTCATGCACGGGCATGATGTGTTTTACGGAAAGACAAGGCAGGTTCGCGAGTCATCACATTATAACGTGATATATCAGTTCAAGGAGGAAAGATGCGGCATACAAAGCGGGAAGGCCGCATTCAGGATAATATGCGATATTGCGCACGATGGCGGTGAGGATGCCGGAAATATCCTCAGGCAATTAAAAAGGGTCTTTGAAGACGAGTGCGAAGGGCCCGGAACAGCGGCGATCGTTGCCGAAGCCAAGAGAAGAGGCATCCCCGTCTCCAAATGTTCGGGCAATGATCTTATACAGCTTGGATATGGTCGCTATTCAAGATGTATATCAGGTACATTGACTGATTCGCCCGCGTGCATCTCAGTCGATACCGCCTGCAACAAACACCTGACAAAAAAGTTGCTTACCGATTACGGGATAGCGGTCCCAGAAGGCCGTCTTGCATACTGTGTCCGGGAAGCAGTGGATGCGGCTGAAGAACTGGGCCTTCCCGTGGTTGTCAAACCTTGTGACGCCAACCAGGGGAAAGGCATTACTATGAATATCGATAATGTCGGCGATTTGGCCAGGGCCTTTAAAAAGGCATGTGAATTCAGCAAATCCGTTATTGTCGAAAAAATGATACCAGGAAAAGATTACAGGCTGCTGGTCGTAGGAGGGCGCCTGTCGGCCGCTGCGGAAAGGATCCCTCCCTTTATTACAGGCGATGGCTTTCGGACGGTAAGAGAGCTCATCGAAATAGAGAACAGAAACCCGTTAAGAGGCGAAAGCCATGAAAAACCGCTTACCGTAGTAAAAATAGACGATATACTCATAGATGTGCTTATGAAGGTTGGAAAGACCCTTGACAGCATCCCTGCGATAAATGAAAGGATATGGCTCAGGGATAATGCCAATCTGAGCACCGGGGGATCTGCGCGCAATTGCAGCCGGGAAGTGCACCCGACTTATGCGCAAACGGCTATAAACGCTGCAGCGGTACTCGGTCTGGATATTGCCGGGGTGGATATCACTGCGGCTGATATTTCAAAGCCGCAGGAATTGCAGAACGGGGCGGTCGTAGAAGTCAACGCCGCGCCCGGGATAAGGATGCATCTTCATCCTTCTTCAGGAGGGCCGCAGGATGTCGCGTCGGATATCATAGATATGCTTTTCCCTGCAGGACAGCCGTGTTCCATACCGGTAATATCGATAACCGGTACAAATGGCAAAACGACAACGGCCAGGCTCATAAGCCACACGCTGTCGATGGCGGGTAAGAAGGTCGGTATGACTTCGACAGGAGGGATATTCATCGACGGCCGATGCATACTCAAAGGCGACGATACCGGTCCGGCAAGCGCGGGTATCGTACTTTCAAACAGGAGCATAGACGCCGCGGTGCTCGAAACCGCAAGGGGAGGCATCATCAGAAGAGGGTTGGGATACGACCTGGCCGACGTCGGAGTAATAACCAATATAAGCGATGATCATTTGGGGTTGGACGGCGTGAACACATTGGAGGATCTTGCATTTGTGAAAGCCCTGGTGATCGAAGCCGTAAAACCGGACGGGTATGCAGTATTGAATGCTGATGACCCTATGGTCATCTATCTTTCCGGGCGTACGGCAGCAAACATCTGCTATTTCTCAAAAAATGCCGACAACCCGCTGATACGCAACCATGCCGGCAAAGGCGGGAAGGTGCTTTTTATCAAAGGCTCGATGCTATATTATTTTAATGGTAAGAGGTACCTTCAGCTGGTTGATATCGGCGAAATACCTATAACCCTATGCGGCGTTTCCGAATTCAATATTGAAAATGCCATGGCGGCAGCATCGGCGCTTCTGTCGCTGGGAATACCCGCTTCAACTGTAAAAAAAGGCCTGCGTACATTTTTCCCGGATATCAGGACTAATCCGGGACGTTTCAATATATTCGACATGAGCAATTATAAGTTGATACTCGATTACGGGCATAATCCGGCGGGATATGCCGCTGTAATAAATGCTGCCCAAAAGATCGCGGCCGACAGATATGTCGGCATAATCGGCATGCCGGGGGACAGGCTTGAGAGCAGCATATCGGAGGTCGGCAGCATATGCGGCGGTTTCTTTTCAAAAATATATATCAAGGAGGATCGCGATCCGAGAGGAAGAAAACCCGGGGAATGCGCTGAGATATTATATAATGCTGCTATAGCGGCAGGAATGGAGCCCGGGAACATTAAAACCATCTACTCCGAAACAGAAGCTCTTGAGACTGCGATTAAAGAATCTGCGGACGGTGATCTCATTATAATGTTCCATGAGGAATTTGAACCGTCCGCAGAAATTATCACGAAATATGCCGCATATCCGAGTGAAGAGACCGATGATAAAAAAGTCGGAATAAAGGCGGCTGTATAAAAAGGATTTAGCCCAGCTTGGCTCCGCAACTGGTGCAGAAAGTCGACCCTGCGGGTATCTGCGCACCGCATGCGGGGCATGCTGCCGTAGCAACGTTTTGTTGCCCGGCTGCCGGCTGCACATCCTGCTTCGCGCCGCATTTCGCACAGAACATGGCGTTTCTGTCCATTTCAGCACCGCAACCTGAACATAATCTCAAGTTCTTGGTCTCAAGGATCTTCTCCTTCAGATTGCTGATATTCTGTTCATGCGTTTTGATGGTCTCGCATGAGGCCACGAATTCCGAATCGATATCACCGGTAGCTTTAAACTTCTCATAGATGAGCTTGCCGATCTGAGTATACTGCTTCTGAATCTTATCCTCTTCAGAATTGATGTTCATATTCAGCTTCGTGATCTCTACCAATTCGCCCGATTTTTTAGCGGCTGCCTGGGCCGCCTTGCCGATATTCTCTAAAAAAGACATTCTGCAAACCACCTTTCATCCTAATAGAAGTTTAATACAAGTTTAAT
>CAYWGM010000010.1:29490-39582 GCA_964457875.1 uncultured Eubacteriales bacterium
AAGTTTAATACAAGTTTAATGGAGGTTAATTTGTAATTAATCCTGCTGAACCGTACTCCTTTTGAAAACCAGATACCCAAGCCCTGCAAACACCAGACATGTGAAGATGGTGGAGAAGCTCCAATAGCCGGATCTGATGCCGCTCCACAGGAAAATGAGCAACTGGAGCGCTCCATAGCCGAAGAAGCCTGCATATAGGTAGAACTGGTGAAAATTGGCGTATGCCAGCAACAAACCGAGAAGGAAGCCGTACCATCCGATAGTGGAAAAGAATGCGCCGGTAAAGATAAAGCCTAAGTAGTTCAATACCAGCAGTATCAGGCCTCCAAACAGGAAAATCATGTCTATGGGGAGCAGAATTTTGAAAATGGAGTTTGTGCTGAAAAAAGCCTTGAGCTCGTTACTGATATTCTTGTATGTATTCATAGGTTTCTCCTTTCGAAATATTCTTGAATGCTGAATTAGCAGTGCTGAAACTATTTTACCACCTTATTGATTTTGGGGCAATATAAATTATATACTGTTATTGACAGTATATGATGGAGGGAGCATGTTAATGATCGATTACGAAAGAGCTGAGGCGGCGGTGCGCGAGATATTGATCGCCATAGGCGAGAACCCCGACAGGGAAGGTCTGAGGGAGACGCCTGCCAGAGTCGCGCGGATGTACGGGGAGATCTTTGCCGGATTGCATACCGATCCTAGGACTCTGGTAAAGACTTTTCAGGAAGATAACCACGAAGAAATGATCGTTGTCAAGGATATTCCGCTGTATTCGGTGTGCGAGCATCATCTGCTTCCGTTCATCGGAGCCGCTCATATAGTATATATACCGCATAAAGGAAAGATAATAGGGCTGAGCAAGCTGGCGCGGATAGTCGATATGGTATCCAAGAAACCGCAGCTGCAGGAGAGGATGACAAGCGAGATCGCGGACATCCTGACGGATACGTTGTCTCCCATGGGCGTCGCCGTGATCATCGAGGCCGAACATCTTTGTATGACGATGCGCGGGATCAAGAAGCCCGGTTCCAAGACGCTCACATCGGCGCTAAGGGGCTTGATGAAGGCTGACGCACGTACAAGGGGCGAGGTCATGTCGCTGATAGGTTATTAAATCTTCGACCGGATGGAGAAACAATGCAGTTTGCATTCAGTTGGAACAATAATATCAGGTTTGGAAACGGATGTCTCTTGCAAGGCCGGGACGATTTCGAGCATCTCGGCAGACGGGCGTTCGTCGTCACCGGCAGGAATTCCGGAAGTCTCAGCGGTGCGCTTGACGATGCGCTATCTGTTCTTGACGGCAAAACAGATTGCTGTATATATGATAAAACCCCAAACAATCCGTCGCTCGAGGATGTGAAGCATGCGGGCAGGGCGGCTTCGGAATGGGGCGCCGACTTCATCATCGGGATAGGCGGAGGATCCCCGCTCGACACTGCAAAGGCCGTTGCAGTCCTTGCGGCAAACGATATGGATCCTGTGGATCTCTTCAAAAACGAGTTTGCTTCGAAGCCGCTCCCGATCGTTGCAGTACCAACGACAGCGGGATCAGGCAGCGAGGTGACGCCATATTCCATATTGACGCGGGATGACCTCGGAACCAAAATGAGCTTCCGCAATCCGGCTCTTTTCCCGGTATATGCGTATCTTGACCCGCGGTATACAGTCAGTCTCGACGCGGACGTTACGATAAACACCGCGGTTGACGCCCTATGCCACGCCATTGAAGGATACGTCTGCAAGAGGAGTATGCCTGTAAGCGATATACTGGCAGCCGAATCGATCAGGCTCATCGGCGGATGCCTCGGCAGTCTTGATAATGATTCCCGTCCGGATTACCCGGTGAGGGAGATCCTCCTGTATGCCTCCATGCTTGCGGGTATGGTGATAACACATACGGCGACGACTGTTGTCCATTCACTCGGCTATTCCCTTACTTATTTTGAAGGTATCCCGCATGGAAGAGCCAACGGTCTCTTACTGTCGGCATATCTCGATTTTATCGGCGGGGGCGCAAAAGTCGCAGATGTTATTCACCTGCTCGGGATGAAATCGCTCGGGGAGCTTGGGGCAATACTTGAAAAGCTGATCGGGAAATACCGGGCAAAAAATGCCGGGGCATTTCGCGAATATGCAATGATAGCGCAGAAGCAACGAAGCATATACAATAATATACGCGATGTCGGAATCGAAGACCTTATCATGATACTTGAAAAAAGCGGCAAAGGCGGATCCTGAGGCACGATGGCGAATGCGAGGCTCATTTTCATCGATGATATCGATGATGCTGAAAAAGAAATAACCAAAATAGGGGTGCATCCGGGCGCATTGCCGTGGATAGCGCCAAAGGCGGTGCGTGCTGCCATCAAGCTTGAAGATATCACTCCTTACTCGGCTAATATCATAAAGCAGGAAATGCTCGGCAAAGGCGGAGATGCGGCAGTCGGCCGCGGAGTGGCGGATTTCAGCTGCGAAAAGACCGACGCGCTGTTATTAGGTACGCTGGGCCAGTTCGACAGGTTGATAAAAAAACTGAAAGTGCAATCCCGAAGCCTCAAAGATATCGCCGGTGAAATAGAATGCCTTCTGACCGCGGCCTTCGCCGGAAAAAGCAAGCCCCGGACGTTTGAATGCGGCAGGTTCAGATTTGATATCGGCGGCAGGACATATATAATGGGGATACTCAATATCACACCCGACTCGTTTTCCGACGGCGGCAAATACAATGAACGCGGCCTTGCAATACAGAGGGCCCGCGAAATTGCAGCCCTGGGTGCGGACATGCTGGATGTCGGAGGCGAATCCACAAGACCCGGGCACACGCCGGTGACCGCCGCTGAAGAGCTCGACAGGGTGATACCGGTCATCGAGGCTATCGCTGAAGAACTGGATATGCCTGTATCAATAGATACCACCAAGGCAATTGTGGCGATCGAGGCCTTAAAGGCCGGCGCGTGTATAGTAAACGACATTTGGGGTCTTCAGGGCGAGGATGGGATGAAGATCGCAGGGGCGGCGGCGGAAGCCAAAGCCGGTGTTATCATGATGCATAACAAAAACGAAAAATATTATGGAAAAGATATAATGGGGGAGATCATGGCATTCCTGCGAAAAAGCGTCGATATCGCGGAAAAGGCCGGAATAATGCCGAACAGCATGGTTGTAGATCCGGGTATCGGCTTCGGTAAGACGTACGAGCAAAACCTGGAAGTCATGCACCGGCTGAAGGAATTGAAATCGGTCGGAATCCCGATATTGCTGGGGACCTCGAGAAAATCCATGATAGGCAATACTCTGGGTCTGCCAGCAGATGACAGGTTGGAAGGCACCGCTGCGACGGTCGCTTATGCGATAACCCGCGGAGCCGACATCGTCAGGGTGCATGATGTCCGGGAGATGGCCAGGGTGGCTAAAATGACCGACGCCATGGCAAGAAGAGAGTGAATAATGGATAAGATCATTATCAAAAATATGAAATTCTTTGCCTTTCATGGCGCATATCCCGAAGAACGATCGAAGGGCCAGGATTTTTATATCGACGCCGAGTTGCACCTCGATCTGAAAAATGCCGGAAAATCAGATGGACTGGATGATACGGCAGACTACTCAAAGATATATGCCTTGATAAAATCCATCACTGAGAAAAATAAATTCATGTTGGTTGAAAAGCTCGCGGACACCATCTGTTATGAGATATTACGCGACTTCGGCATCATCGATAAGATTCGCGTATGCGTCAGAAAACCGAATGCACTGATGGCAGCAGAATTCGATTGGGTGGGCGTGGAAATAACCAGGTCAAGGACGGATTATTAAGCATATGCCGGAAACGATACTCGGCCTCGGCTCCAATATGGGGGATAGGCAAGCCAACCTGGCTCGGGCGGCAGAGGCCGTGTCAAAACTGGATGGAACCACGATAAAAAGGGTCTCGCATATTTATGAGACCGAACCCGTAGGAGTTCCGGATCAGGGCAAGTTCCTGAACTGCGTTGCCGCCGTTACCACCGGGCTCAAACCGTCAGAGTTGCTCCGCGGCCTGCTCGGTATCGAAAAGGACATGGGCCGCATTCGGACCGTGAGGTGGGGCCCCAGGGCCATAGATATCGATATACTGCTTTATGAAGGAGCCAGCATGCGAACCGGCGAACTTGCCATACCCCACCCGAGGATGTGGCAGCGCGCCTTCGTGCTTGTGCCGCTGAAGGACATCATCACGGCAACATGTTTTGCGGAATTATATGAACGTATCGATGCGGCGCTTGCAGACTGCGGCGGCAGAAACGGCGTGCGCCTGTACGGCGATTTGTGATTTGCGATAAAACGGCAACTACGATAAAACGGCAGTGAGGTAGCTTTATGGTTGAGGTATATTATTATCTTCCTTCTTCGGAGGCGGATAATGTGATCGAATGCGGGCTCAAGCTGTCAAGATGGAGCGACAGGGAGGTCGATCTTAACGGTGAGAGAAGAAAATGCATATCTGCGCTTCTCAATCCGAAGGACGACGCAAAGATGCTGCAAAGCAAAGAGCATACGTGCGTCAAGCTGCAGGTGCATCCGCGCAGCTGTTATATCGCAGAGAGATACTTCGCGGGCGGAGCCGGAACGGGCGAATTATACAGCAAGAGCATAATCCCGGCGTACAATTATGTGTTCGGGAGTTACCGGATGCCTCAATGTCTGGTAATGACCACCATACTGCCCGGCTATATACGGAGATATGACAAAAGGCTTGATTCACCTGTATTATATGACAATTCGGAGGAATTGTACATTAACAACATGCTTGAGTTCCTCGGCGAGGACGATGCCGGTTTCAAGGATGCGCTGTTATACTGCTATTTTGAAAGGCTGGCCGCGACAGGTCATGCGAATATGATCGCGCTGATAAACGAAAGGTATGGAGCATTCAAGTGTGAAAAAGGCGAACTGCCTCATATTATAAAGATGCCGGAGTGGATGATAAAATGAACAAGATCAATATCGATTCGATCAGGAAGCATCTGGATATAAAGTCCGTAGGCAAAAGCTTCATATCGGTGCGGGAAGCCCCCTCGACCAATGATGCGGCATGCGAGCTCGCTGATTATGGCTACCCCGACGGGTATGTGGTCATTGCCGGATCGCAGACATCAGGGAAGGGCAGGATGGGAAGGCAGTGGTTCTCGCCTCCGGGCATGGGAATTTATATGTCGTTCATACTCAAACCCGCCGTGAATGACATTATCGTAAATGCCCTTCAGCCGGGTTTCATCTCGCTGGCCGGCGCTGCAGCCGCGGCGGAGGGCATCGAAGAGGCCGCAGGCATAAAAACAGGTATCAAATGGCCGAACGACCTGATGCTCGAAGACAGGAAAGTATGCGGGATACTCGCAGGTTCAAAGGTCTCCGGAGGCCGGATCCGGTATGTCATACTCGGTATCGGGATAAATGTGTACCAAGGCGATGAGGATTTCCCCGGGCAATTATCACAAACAGCGACATCATTAAAAGGGTATCTTGAAAAAGGCGCGGCCCCGTCGCATGAGCTTGACATAAACCGCATAGCCGCGGGGGTCATCAACTCGTTCGACCGGTTATATTCAAACGGCGGCGCCTCCGCGCAACACGAAATAATCAGCATATGGAAGAAATATAATACGACCATAGGCAGACAGGTCTCATTCAGGCACGGAAACGGGGACATGCAAAAAACCGGCAAGGCGCTGGATCTGAATGAAAGAGGCGAACTCGCCGTTGAATTGCCTAATGGCGAAACCGCAGCGCTGTCAGCCGGAGAGATAGTATATGCAATAAGGACAGGCTTAAGCCAATGGTGATTGATTTCCACGTACATTGTTTTCCGGATGAGTTGGCCAAAAGGGCGGTGTCCTCACTTTCGCAATGCGGCGGCGTCAAACCGGCCACTGACGGGACTGTGGCAGGAGTGAGGGAATCCATGAGGAGGTCGGGCATAGACGGGTCGGTGATACAATCAATAGCAACCAGACCTTCGCAGGCCGGCAGCATAACCTCCTGGTCAAAAAGCATACAAGCTGGCGACATATTCCCTTTTTCAAGCATACATCCTGCTTCCGAAAAATGGCGCGAAGAGATTACGATGATAAAGGAATACGGCATCAAAGGCATCAAATTCCATCCTGATTATCAGGAGTTCTTTGTCGACGAACCTTTTATGCTCCCCATATATGAGCACATTTTCAACTGCGGGCTCATCGTCGTATTCCATGCCGGCGTCGATATCGGGCTTCCGCCTCCCGTTCATTGCACGCCTCTGATGCTGCGCGGGGTGGTGAGGCGGTTCAGCGGCGCCAGAGTGGTCGCGGCGCATTCAGGAGGCTTCAGATGTTGGGATGACGTTGAAAAATACTTGTTGGGAGAGGATATCCTGCTTGATACGTCTTACTCGATAGGCTGGATGGATGAATCGCAGGCGATAAGAATCATAAAAGGCCACGGGCATGATAAGATATTGTTTGCGACCGATTCGCCCTGGGCCGATCAGGGCATCGAATTGCAGAAGCTCAAGGCATTGAAGCTGGGCAGCGAGGCGGAGGACGCCATTTTATACAGGAATGCGGCCAGATTGTTAGGCTTGGATGATTGATACGTTTGACAAAGGAGGCAGTATTAAATGAATAACAACTATGAAAATCAAAAAAGACAGACTGAAAGGCAGCCGGGCCATAGTTACCCGCAGCGGCCGCGTCAGAATAACAGCGCGCCCAGGTTTGGCCACGCGAGAGATTCAGGCGGCGGCAGGGACAGGGAAATGGGTACGAAGAATCCAAGATATCCGAGGGATTTGAAGGAGACAAGGGAGTCAAAGGATTCAAGGAATAGCAGGGGCGCAAAAGACTATCAAGGCCAGCCGCAGCAAGGCTACCACCACCCTGGAGCGGCAGTAGCGGCGTCATCGCGATATGCGCCCAGATACCGCGCCGAGGAGACTCTGGAGGATATCAGAACCGACATTCAGCGTCTCGAAAAGGAGATCGATCTGGAGATAAAAGAGATTAAAAGTCTGAGGCTCGGATTATAGACGCGAATCGGATCTAAATGCGGGGAGATGATCATTTGATACTGGTTATAGATGTCGGGAACACCAACACGGTATTAGGGGTATATAAAAGCAAAGAGCTGCTTGGGCATTGGAGGATGTCTACGGATAAAGACAGGACGTCGGACGAGATCGGTCTGTTCATCACCGGTTGTCTGCGGCATGAAAACATCGACGCCGCCTGGATCAAAGGGATTGCCGTGGCATCGGTCGTCCCTCCCGTCATGTATTCGCTCGAACATGCGATGAGGAAATATTTTGACAAAGAGCCGCTTATTGTCGGACCCGGCGTCAAGACCGGTATAAACATCAGGACAGAGAACCCGAGAGAGGTCGGCGCCGACAGGATCGTCAACGCTGTGGCCGGTTTCGAGAAATACGGCGGGCCTCTGATAATAATCGATTTTGGAACGGCGACCACCATTTGCGCCGTGACGGCAAAAGGGGATTATCTGGGGGGAGTGATATGTCCTGGCATAAGGGTATCAGCCGAGGCGCTCTTCCAAAAGACGGCCAAATTGCCGAGGATCGAGCTGGCAAGACCGGAATCGGTCATCGGCAGGAACACGGTGGCAAGCATGCAATCGGGAATAATTTTCGGGTATTCGGGGCAGGTCGATCATATCGTAAAACTGATGAAAAAGGAACTGAACGAGGAAAAGGTTAGGGTGATAGCGACAGGGGGGTTTGCAAGGTTGATCGCCGGCGATTCCGAGGCCATCGAGGAAGTCGACGGTTTGCTGACACTTGAAGGTCTCAGGATCATTTACGAAAGGAATTGCTGATTTATTATGAAATAATACAAAAATTATGCCTATAAACTTGACATCAAATATTATTTCTTTTATAATATTTGACCTTTTGACATATGACCTACTTTATGGTATCATATTACATAATTAAACGGCCTAATATTTTGTCGTTTAATTTAATATGAGGGTTGCTCACATAAGCGGCGTGACCGGACATAAGATGAGGTGGTTTTGATGATTGAGAAGGGCGACCTGGTCCAAATCAAAAGGAACATTGAAAACTGCATCGGCGAAAAAGTTCAGCTGAAAGCAAATAAAGGAAGAAAAAAGTCCTTTATCAAGGAAGGGGTTCTGGAGAACTCTTATCCAAGCATCTTTATCATCAGGTTTGAAAACGATTATGATACTACTCGCAGAGTTTCATACAGCTATACGGATGTATTGACGAAAGCTGTTGAATTGGTGATATGCAAGAACAACAGAAAGATACAGGTAAGCTGATTAGGCTCATTCCTTTGCAGTTCAGGTCCTTTGCAGTTCAGGTCCTTTTAATATTTCGAGACGGGCGGTCAGGGAGGATATCTCTGGCCGTCTCTTTTTTCCTGCCTGCTTTAATCATAAATTGACCTGCTTGCCAATATATATTATAGAGGTCTGAATTTGTTTACAGGAGTGGATAATAATGCCGGCCGAGGTTGTAAAGGAAATAGTGCAGGTTGGAAAGGTTTCTGGCAGGGAAAATATCAGGACGATACTCGATAATACAATATCCGTCCCCGATAACAAGCCCGACATATCAAGGCTTCTGTTCGTTGACGGCGACATATGGGCAGAAGATATTAGCGCCTCTGAAGGCAGGGCCACGATAAAAGGCACTGTCAATTACAGGGTGCTGTATTTATCCGAAGATCCGGAAGCTTTGGTAAAAGGGATGATGATCCCTCTGAGCTTCACACAGTCTGTCGATGTGCCGGAAGCTGCCGGCGGATCCATGATCACCGCAGCATGCGATATAGAACATATAAGTTACGAGTTGTCCGGAAGCAGGAATCTCAGCGTTAAGACGCTTGTCAACATAGGGGTGCGGACAGTGGGGCAGGACGATATACAGGTCGCCGACCATATCAGGGGTGCAGATGATGTACAGGTGTTGCGTAACAGCTACAGTATCAACACGTTTACAGGACTCAGGCGGGAAAGCGCCGAGGTTGCTGAAAGGCTGGAGCTGCCTTACGGTAAGCCTTCCATGGATGAACTTCTGGTATATGGCGCAAGGATAACGGGCAAAGAATATAAGATATCCGAAGGCAGGGTGTCAATCAAAGGATCTCTCGGGATAATGTCGCTATATACCGGCGGACCAGACAGGCAGCTTAATTTCGTTGAACACGAGATGGATTTTACCAAAACCATCGAGGCCCCGGATATGGCGGAAATGGACGAGAATGCAAACTGCGCCGTTTCATGCACCATCGCAGGTGTCAGGCTCGAACCTGCCGAGGATTCCGACGGCGAATACAGGCTCGTAGATGCGACGGCGCGCATAAATGTAGACGTTGAAGGATATGTAAAAAAGAACATCAGCAGTGTTGTTGAAGCATACAGCCCAAGCTTGAATCTCGTATCCGAAAGCACGGAGATCGAGGCCGACGAGTTATTCAGCGAGAACAGAGGCCAGGTGTTCATAAAGGAAGTATTAAGGCTGGACAACAGCCCGGAAATATCGGAGATAGTCGGTATGACCTGCAAACCCAGCGCATCCGGTATAAGAGTAGCGGGTGGGAAGATTGAAATCGACGGGTTTACCGATACGAGGCTGCTCTATATGACGTTAAATCCGGAGCTGCCTGTATCAAGCTATCAGGCCGACTTTTCCTTCAAACACGATTTTGAAATAGCAGGATTGGATCCTTCAATGAATTGCGAAGCTGAGCTTGAGACCGAATCCTGCAGCTATACCATGGTTTCGCCGGTCGAGGTCGAGATGAGGGTGGTGATCGGCGTTACGGCAAGGGTATTCAGAAAGCTTCGGTTCCCCTCAGTCTCAAATATGCAGGACGCCGCAAAATCAGGCGCACGCAAAACATCCAGCATCACCGTATATTTTTGCCAGCCCGGAGATACTCTCTGGACGATAGCAAAAAGATACAGGACGACGATGGATACCTTGAAGAGGATCAATAATCTTGATGGCGACTCAGACCTGTCAAGCGGCACGCAATTGATGATCATGCGCTGACGCCGCAAAACCCGGCGGCGAATGCTGCGAAT
>CAYWGM010000010.1:39682-40968 GCA_964457875.1 uncultured Eubacteriales bacterium
ATAGGATCATTTGCCCGGAGCAATCAATCCGGGCTTTTTATTTATAATCGGAGGGGCAGCATGGATGTTCATTTTTTTGACTATGGGACGGAATCCTTAACAAAATGAATTGAAAATGAATATTTATGCGGTAATAATATGAAATTCAGTATATTAATTCATTATTCAGCCCCAATAGCGTCCCCTACTCGCAAAATTGAACATTACGTGACCTGGTAATTGCTATTTGCTTAACTGTTATTTGCTTTAGTTGAATATCAACAGTTTTTCTAATATAATAGTCTGAAATGTTGGATAAAATGACAATTGAAGCAAGGGCCAAAATCAACCTTTCGATAGATGTGACAGGCCTGAGGCCTGACGGTTATCATGATGTCCGTATGCTCATGCAGACCGTATGCCTGCATGATGAAGTAACCATTGAAAGGGCAGACGGCGCTATCACAGTTGAAAGCGATTCACCTGATGTCGCTCCCGGGGTCGGCAATACGGCTTGCAAAGCTGCTATTGCCTTTTTTGGCAGAATCGCAGCGGTTGATAGGAAAGGAAGCGGCGTCAGGATCGGCATCAAGAAGAACATACCGGTGTCCGCGGGGCTCGCGGGAGGCAGCGCCGATGCCGCGGCAGTGCTGCATGGGCTCAATGTCTTGTTTGATGCGGGATTAGCTGCAGAGGAGCTCGCAGAAATAGGGTTGAAAGTCGGGGCCGACGTGCCATATTGCATTTACGGCGGTACGATGCTTGCCGAAGGCATCGGGGAATTGCTTGAACCGCTGCCGCCCTTTTCCGGAGTTGATATTCTGATTATAAAGCCGGAATTCGCAGTCTCTACAAAATGGGTCTACGAAAACCTCGACTTGAATAAAATTACAGACAGGCCGGATTTCAGCATTCTTACGGAAGCGGTCGCAGGCAGAAGAACCGACACGGATAAAGCGGATAAAGCGGATAAAGCGGATAATGCGTATAAAGCAGATATTATAGCGCGCAATATGAAGAATGTACTTGAGACTGTGACGGCGTCCAAATACCCTGAGATAAGCATTCTTAAAAAGATACTGCTCGAGTATGGGGCATCAGGCAGCATGATGAGCGGGAGTGGTCCGGCAGTGTTCGGCATATTCCCGGACGGAAAGAGCGCAAGGAACGCGAAGCAGGCACTGGACGCGGTGAGGAACGACCGGCGAATAGCCGCAATGAATTGTTGGGTTCATCTGACTCAGACGTGCTAAACAGTAAATGTGTTAAACTATAGACATAGACGTGTTATATAATGATGTGACAGA
>CAYWGM010000010.1:41068-43263 GCA_964457875.1 uncultured Eubacteriales bacterium
CAGAGGAGCATCGACCGGTATCTTTACGACGAGTTCATCAGACCGCGCAATTTCGGCATAATCGCGTCCTATGACATCTCAAGGGGCCTGACATTCGCTGATCCGGCAATGAAAAAGGAATTCGACAAGATCACCGCAAACTTGGCCGATAACTTGGATCGCGCGCTGCCGTCCAAGATATTCCCGTATATCGACCTTGCGCTCAAAGGCACGAAGATGGCGCTCTTTATCGATCATGCCGACAAAATAATCCCGTCGGTGGATTCGGGCAGCCTCTCGCTTGAAGAGCGGATGGCACTGATCTGGATGTGCGAATGGTCAGTGAACAATCGTATCTCGTCGACCGGCAGCTGCATATTCCTGCTGGCCGACAGTCTCGAAGACATAAGCCGTGAAGCGCTCAAATCATCGTATAGGATCGAGCCCATCCTCGTAGGTCTCCCTTCGGAGGCCGAGAGAAAGCAATATATCGGGTACCTGCTTGAAGGCAGGGACATTACCATGGAAATAAGCCCGGGCGAATTCGCAAAGCTATCCTCCGGCCTGAGCAGGAAGGCTATCAAAGACATCAGGCTGAAGGCCGAGGCCGAAGGAGTCCCCGTCAGCTTCGAATATATCAAGCAAAAGAAACATTCGGTACTGCAGAAGGAGTACGGCGACGTGCTCGAATTCATATATCCCGAGATCGGTTTCGAGGACATCGGGGGTATGGAAAAGGCCAAGGACTA
Organism: uncultured Eubacteriales bacterium; assembly: GCA_964457875.1. GTDB lineage: Bacteria > Bacillota > Clostridia > Acetivibrionales > CAYWGM01 > CAYWGM01. Next base: position 41,797 of record CAYWGM010000010.1, read on the forward strand.
TCTGCTCAGGAATGTCGTGGAACCCGTAAAAAAAGGCGACCTGCGCAGGGTGCCGATGGGCATCTTGCTCTGCGGCCCGTCAGGCACCGGCAAGACGCTGCTTGTCAATGCCCTTGCAAAATCAAGTGGTTTCAACTGTGTCAAGATGGATATGTCGCGCATACTCGGCCAATATGTGGGCGAGAGCGAGAAGAACTTCAAGAAGTGCCTGCTCGGCGCGCAGTCGCAGCAGCCGGTGATCTTCTTCGTCGACGAGATAGACACGGCCTTCAGAAGGGGCGGAGAAGGCGACGGCGGCGTGGGCAGGAACATTTTCGGGGAATTTCTGCAGTTCACCGGTAATACAAATAATAGAGGCAAACTGATATTCATTGCCGCCACGAACAGGCCCGATCTCCTTGATCCGGCGCTGAAGAGGGCAGGCCGTTTCGACAAGAAGATACCAATACTGCTGCCGGATTATGAGGAAAGAGCGATGATCCTGAAGATCATCATCGGCAGATACGGCTTCGAGACCGATATCAAGGACTTCGCGCCTTTTGCCGAAGCAACGGACGGATATACCGGGGCCGAGATAGAGACCATCGTAAGGAAGGCGTACGAAATCGCCAACGAAGACGACGCCCCGGGAACGGTTCTGACCGATGCGACGCTTGCGGAGGCCATAAGCCGTTGCAGGCCGAGCACACGGCAAATAGAATTTATGACGAAGGCGGCGGTCGAAGAATGCGACGACCTCGACCTGCTGCCCGAGAAATACCACAGCATTTAAGACACTGGATTTAGCCATTTACAAAGAGAGTGAACTATTATAAATTTGAAGCATACATATATCGCGGGGAGGCGGTTATCCATGGGTTTATTCAGCAGACTTGGAAAGATGATCAGGGGATTTTTCGGGTTGTTTGTAGGAGGCCTTGAAGAGAGGAATCCCGACGTACTGTTCGAGGATGTGAAGAATCAGATCGACAGGGCGCGCAAAGAAGCCGAGCAGCAGATATTGGACATACAGACCAATGCAGAGCTCATAAAGATAGAAATGAAGAACTCGGAGAAAAATCTGGCGCTGATACGCTCGCGCATCGAGACCGCGCAGAAGCAGGGCGACAAGGAACTGCTCGTCGAGCTGCTCATGCAGGAAGAAGAATACCAGAGCACATATGAGATGCACAAGACGACGCACGAAAGCGCTGTAGCCGAGGTTGCGAAGATTCGGGAGGATTATAAGGTCTTCGAATCGGAGATGAACGCCAAGCTCAATGAGATAAGATCCCTCAAATCGCAGTCCAAAATGGCTGAGATGCGGGAGAACATCAGCGCCGTCAACGCTCGCCATACCTCGAAGAGCAGCAGGGTCGGCAACCTCAACGAGACCCTCGAAAGGGCGCGCGAGGTGGTAAACAGGCGTACGGCGAGGGCAAACGCCATGGAATCGCTCAATGACGGCGATGTAGACATCAAGCTCAA